>VFKB01000050.1 GCA_009885755.1 Parachlamydiales bacterium
CCAGACAAAATTATTGAGCTGGGGTTTTGAAAGGAGTTTACTCAGGCATGAGCGGATAGCGTTTTCGACGAATGGAACAGGCTTTAAGATTGGTACAATCATGACTTTCCCTTGTAAAGTCTTGACATTGTAGGGTTTGTGCTTTTAAAAGTAATTTTTATAATTGCTACGTGCAGAAGAGAAATTATTTTCAAGAAAAAAATTTGGGAAACTCAAGTCCTCTGTAGATCGAATACTCACTTGAAAAAATCCTTCAAATCATGTCTATTGAAATTAATGAACCTATCTCAGTATTCGAGAACTATGTTTTTTGATTCTTTTTCCACATCTTTCAGAGCCGCTTCTTGGTCTACTTATCCAAGTATGTCTTGCGAAGCGGCTCTAAAATCTGTGAAAAAATCGTTCAAAAATCAACATTTTCGAATATTAAGATAGGTTCATAGGGTAGGCAAAATTATGACATTTAAAAAAATTGAGCTGCAAGATGCAATTTTAAAAGAGGGAAAGAAATTTGAGGAGTACTACCTCTGGCTGGAAGCCCACATGCCACCCAAGTTTTTCGATGAGCTCAGCGCAGAAGACATTACTCTAGTCGTCCACAATCTCATGGGGCTCCATCTCCAAGACGACTTCTCGCAAATACACCTGAAACACCGCGCGATCGTCCTCTGCCTCCACACCGACGACGCGGCCCTCCGCATTCTGAAACCCTACCGCGGCTACAGCATCCGCCACTACCATTCGTTTGTCTCCAATACCCCTTATCCCCATTCTGAGAGTAAACACCTCTTGCACGTAGGGATTCTCTCGTTCTTTTCTCTCGAGGAAGATCCGCTTACGACCGATCAGCAAAAAGAATTGCAAGAGCTGCTCCAAAAAAACCATCCAGAAATGACCGAGGCTGAGTACAAAGACTTGGTCACGGGCATCTATCCCCGCTTTATCAAGAGCTTCACTCCCGACCGGCTTGTCACGGCGTTCCACATGTATTCACGCGCAAAGACCCGCGACGAATGCCAATACGCCATCAAGATGAACCAAGACTGGAAAGAAAAAAAAGACCTCCCTTCGACGCAGATCGTCCTCGCGTGGCGCAACATCCCGAAATACAACTTCCTCTACCGCCTCGCGAAAATCATTTACCGCCATGGACTGGTGATGTCCAAGATCAACGCTTGCTACATCAACCCTTACAACTCCCAAAATATCCTCATTCTTTCCATGGGGCTTAATGGAAAGAAGGGAGGCGCTGCTTGGGAAGAGTGCGATATTCAAGATTTTCTCAAAGAGCTCGTCACTTTCAAGTATTTTGAAGGACTCGAGCCGATGGAAAACGCCTTCGTCGACACGCGGCTGGTTACAGGCAACTTCGGCAACCTGCTAAAATCGATGGTCTACTTCGTCCACTCCGCCCTCGTCTACGCCGATGCCAACCTCTATTCTGTCAGCAACATCGAGGAAGGGTTCTGCCGCCATCCCGAGCTCACCATCCAGCTCACCAAAGCATTTGAAGCCAAGTTCCATCCCGAAAAACACAACCTCAGCGCCTATGAAAAAATTAAAACCGGCTTCTTCGCCTTTGTCGACCAGCTCGACACCGGCAACGAATCGAATGACACCCGCCGTAAAAACATCCTGCGCCAGGCGATGCACTTCATCGATTTCTGCCTCAAGACCAACTACTACCGCAACAACAAAACAGGCTTTGCCTTTCGCCTGGATCCTGCCTACCTCGACCACCTCCCCTACGAGCGCAAAGACAAATTTCCAGAGCTCCCCTTTGGTATTTTCTATGTCAAAGGGATGCACTACACCGCATTCCACATTCGCTTTGTCGATCTCGCGCGGGGCGGGATCCGCACCGTGTATCCCGACCGGATGGAACAATTCCTCGCCGAGCGGAACAACTTCTTTTCTGAGTGCTACAACCTCGCCTACACCCAGAATAAAAAGAACAAAGATATCCCCGAGGGAGGTTCGAAGGCCGTTATCCTTTTAGAGCCCTACGAGAAAATGATCCCCGAAGAAGAGATCTACATGAAGGATCTACAACGCTCGGGGCTCCAAGGGGCGCTCATCGAAGAAAAGATGCAGGCCTACCGCAAAGAGCAAAAACTCGAATATCTCTACCAAGCGCAACGCTCATTCATCGAAAACTTTGTCACGCTCATCAACTGCGAACCCAATGGCACCCTGAAAGCAAAAGATATTGTCGACTATTGGAAAAAACCGGAGTACATCTACACCGGCCCCGATGAGAACATGCACGACAGAATGATCGTTTGGATCTCCGAGTATAGCAAGCAAGTGAACTATAAGCCAGGCAGCGCCTTCATCACAGGAAAACCGGGCGCCGGCATCAACCATAAAGAATATGGCGTCACCTCGCTCGGTGTGAACACCTGCATGGAAGAGGTGCTCAAGTACCTCGGCATCGATCCCTACAAAGATACGTTCACCATCAAAATGTCGGGCGGCCCCGACGGCGATGTCGCCGGCAATGAGATGGACAACCTCTACCGCCTCTATCCCAAAACAGCAAAATTTTTGGCGACCATCGACGTTTCGGGAACGATCAACGATCCGCAAGGCCTTGACCTCGCGGCCGTCGACAAGTTGTTCAAAGAGGGAAAACCGATCCGCTTCTACCCTAAAGAAGAACTCTCCGAAGGAGGATTTCTCCTCGACACCCGCACCAAAAAAGAAGAATCTGCCTATGCGCAGCTCACGCTCTGCACCCGCAAAAAGGGAGGTGTCCTTATCGAAGAGTGGCTCTCGGGAAATGAGATGAACCATCTGCTCCGCCACAACGTCCACCAAACCAAGGCCGATATTTTCATTCCCGGCGGCGGAAGACCGCGCACCCTAGGCGACACCAACTACAAAGATTTTCTTGATGAAACGGGCAAACCCACGGCCCGCGGGATCATCGAAGGCGCCAACCTCTACCTCACCCCTTGGGCGCGCCGAAACTTAGAAAAATTGGGCACACTAATCATTAAGGATAGCTCCGCCAATAAAGGAGGCGTCATCTGTTCATCTTTTGAAGTGCTCGCAGGGCTCATCCTCTCCGATGAAGAGTTCATGAAAGTGAAAGAGGTCTACATCAAAGAAGTGCAAGAAATTATTAAGGCAAGAGCCCGCGATGAGACCCAGCTCATGCTCCGCACCCATGCGCAGACAGGCGCATTCCTCACCGACCTCTCCGAATCGATCTCAGAGCACATCAACACCTACACCTATTCGCTGCTCGCCCACCTCGCGCCGCTGACCCTCTCGAACGATCCGAAAGATCCCCTCATCCGCTGCCTGATCAACTACTGTCCGCCGACGCTCCGCAACCATTACCAGGACAGGATCCTCTCCAGACTGCCAGATATCCACAAAAAAGCGATCATTTCCTGTTATTTGGGCTCAAGGCTCGTCTACACGCGAGGACTCGAATGGCTGCCCTCGATCGTCGACGTCCTGCCGCTCATCGTGACCGACCCAAAGGTCACCGGCTTTTAACCCAAACCCTGAATTTACTAACCCACTACTGTTTAAGCACTTAGTGTTTTACCGTGTCGTATTGCGCAACATTGCGCAACATCACATTGCGCAATGTTGCGCAATAGGATATGATGATGTGTAGAGCATAGGTAACATATGGAACAGCAGCCCTTACAGATTGATCTTATTTTGGAAATTTTAGGTAGATTTCCGAGCGGCGCCTCGGTAGAGGAGATCCTTTTAGGATTAAATCCTCCTCCTCCGCGCCGGACACTGCAGTATCGCTTGGCCTCTCTGGTAAAAAGTGGCCGTATCGTGGCCGAAGGGCGCACTAGGGGACGCCGATTTCGTCTGCCTTCGCACTTAACGCCCGCCTCGCCTAAACACCTAAAGAATATCTTTCCCCTATCAACCATTGCCGAATCTATACAGCTAGCAGTGACTCGCCCTATTCAGGAAAGAAACTATGTGGGTTATTCAAGAGACTTTCTCGATCGATATCGTCCCAATGAGACGCAATATCTTTCAGACTCTCTGAAAAAAAGATTGTTTGAGTTAGGCAAAACAGATGGAGATCGCCCAGCAGGTACGTATGCCAGGCAGATTTATAGTCGGCTTCTGATTGACTTGTCATGGAATTCCAGTCGACTAGAGGGAAATACCTATTCGCTTTTGGAAACGGAGCGGTTGCTTGAATTGGGAGAAGCTGCCGAAGGCAAAGATAGGCGAGAAACACAAATGCTTTTAAATCACAAAGCAGCTATCGAATTTTTATTAGAGTCCGCCGGCAATACAGGAATTAATCGCTATACCATTTTGAATATTCACGCCCTTTTAGCGGACGATTTGCTCCAAGATCTGTATTGCGGCTCTCTCCGTCAGATTGCAGTAGGGATCGCCGGGTCAGTGTATCGCCCACTCGCAGTTCCTCAATTGATCAGCGAATGTTTTCAACAAATCATTGACACAGCGCATGCGATCAAGGATCCGTTTGAGCAGGCATTTTTTCTCATGGTGCAGCTTCCTTATCTGCAGCCATTTGAAGATGTCAACAAAAGAGTTTCTCGACTTGCGGCCAATTTGCCACTCATGCGAGAAAATCTTTGCCCATTGTCCTTTGTTGATGTGCCTGAGCAAACGTATATCAACGGCCTCCTGGGAGTATATGAGCTAAATCAGATTGAACTATTAGCCGAGGTATTTGCATGGGCGTACGAAAGGTCCTGCATTCGGTATGGATCGGCCAGACAAACCCTTGGAGATCCGGACCCGTTTCGCATACGCTATAGATCTTTAAGAAAAGAAACTGTTGCAATCGTTGTGCGCGAAAAAATGGATAAGAAATCGGCGACGGCATTTATTAGAAAGCAGACCAGAAGCATCGCTCCGGAAAGCGACCAGCTGAAATTCATAGAGGTCGTCGAAACCGAACTGATGAATTTACACGAAGGAAATATTTCTCGTTACGGATTGAAGCCATCAGAGATGAAGCAATGGCAACAGAGATGGCGTTGAAAGACTTACACCCTTTTGGCCCCGGATTCAGATTTCTCGCAAATCTCCTATGAGAAGCAGGATTTGCATGAAACCGAAGCGAGAGCAAAACTATCAATTTTTGTCTTCAAAGCTCATAAGAACCTATACCTCGGCTTTTTTAGATTTGTTAAGGAGCACTAGTCGATCAGCTCTTTCCAATACTCCCACATCTCTTTAGACAGGTGCGGTTTAATCCGTCTTAAATTATGGACCCTGATCGGGTGCTCCGTATCGGTAAACGCAAATTTTTGATGCTTTGTAAAAGGGACATTTCCGTCGAGTCCTGTAGATCCATAGCCCCGCTTTAGGACCGCATAGAGCTCGCGCAAATGCTTTTTTTTGATCATCGACCGCCACGCATATTGCGTAACCGCGTCCGATTGAAGCTCCATATCGGTTGCAATTAATAAAAGAGGCTGCGGGTTAGACCCATAGGGTTCCAGCTCTAAGGGAAAAAGATACAGCCATTTATCGGGAACCTCGAAGTAGCGCAGTTTTTTATCTTTGATGAGGTTTCTGATCCGTTCAGCCCCTACGCAACGCCGTGTCAGCCACACATAGTTGGGAATGTTATCTTTGCAGCGAAGCTCCTCATCGAGATATAGCTTAAAAACATATCCAGGAATAGCAGGGTGCCTTGCTACAATGACAAAACTCCTCGGCATATGGGCAATGATCTCAAATCCAGCCTCCAGAAGCGTACTCTCAGTTGCAGTGGCGCGGGACGCGGAAAAGATGGCATCCAGTAGGGGTTTAATCGGATGATCTTGAGGAAGAAGATAATGGTTGATGCTACTCCAATACTCTTCATGCACATAGGGGTTAGCTTGAAAAGCGCACAGTAGGTTGGCAACACAAAAGATCTGTAACCCAAGAAAAAACAGAATCAAGACTTTCTTTGGCATCAGAACCTATACATCGGCTTTTTTAGATGTGTTGAAGAGCACTAGTCGATCAGCTCTTCCCAATACTGCCACATCCTTTTGGAAAGGTACGGTTTAAGCTGTCTTAAATTATGGTCCCTGACCGGATATTCCGTATCGGTAAATGCAAATTTTTGGTGCTTGGTAAAAGGGATATTTCTGTCGAGCCCCGTAGATCCATACCCCCGTTTAAGAACCTTGTAGAGCTCGCGCAAATGCTGCTTTGTGATCATTGTCCGCCAAGCGTGTTGCGTGACCGCCTCCGGCTGAAGATCCATATCGGTTTCAATTAATAGAAGAGGCTGCGGGTTAGGCCCATAGGGTTCTGGCTCCAACGGCAAAAGATACAGCCATTTATCGGGGACCTCGAAGTAGCGCAGTTTTTTATCTAGAATTAGCTTTCTAATCATTTCAGCCCCAACACAACGCCGTATTAGCCACACGTAGTTGGGAATTTCATCTTTGCAGCGAAGTTCCGTATCGAGATAAAGCTTAAAAACATATCCAGGGACATTCGGATGCCTTGCTACAATGACAAAACTCCCCGGCATGTGGGCAATGATCTCAAATCCAGCCTCAAGCAGCGCACTCTCAGTTGCAGTGGCGCGCGAGGCGGAAAAGATGGCATCGAGGACAGGTTTGATCGGATGATCTTGAGGAAGAAGATAAGGATTGATGCTACTCCAATACCCTTCATACACATAGGAATTCTCCTGAACAGAAAACTCGGCACTCGCATCCGAACCTTTCAGAAAACAAAAGATCTGCACCGCCAACATAAAATGAATACAGAATCGTTTTGCCATATTTCCCCTATAATGCAATAGGGATAATACTCGCTGATGCATGAGCTACATTGCAAGATTTTTTCGCCGCTGCTCCTACGCATTTGATTTCTTCTGCAGGAAGGCGTAGAATTCCCATCCTATGGAAAATCCGCAAGAATGGGAAGACAAGCTCTGTACAAAAGAATCGTTCGCTGAGGCAGATCTTAAACGGATCACCTTTAGAAACTGCCGCTTTGAGGGGTGCGATTTCACACAAGCCCACTTCAATAACAGCAAATGCATCGACTGCACGTGGATCCGCTGCAACTTAAGCTTAGTGCGCTGGGATGGGTGCCGCCTCCAAGGGGCCCGCTTTGAAGAGTGCAAAATTGCCGGAGCGAATTTCTCCAAGTGCGATCCCCTCTTTTTTTCCGTTGCGTTTAAGAAGTGCCTACTTGAGACATGCAATTTTTCCGACATCGATCTCAAAGGGACCTCCTTTGCGGGGAGCACACTCCGCGAGACCCATTTTTCCCAAGTGAAATTAACACACGCTGATTTTCGCGATTGCGCCTTTAAAGGCGGCCTCTTCCATCACACCGATCTCACTGGCGCGAACTTTCTCAACGCCGCCAATTTCTCTATAGATCCCACCACCAACATTTTAAAAAATGCCCGCTTCTCCAAAGAAGAAGCTATCTCTCTTCTTTCCCACCTAGGAATTTTGCTTGAGTAAGCAAAAAATTAAAAAATAAACTTGTATAAATTCCTAAAAGGTTTTACACCAGCATTAGAAGGATTAAAATCGGAATATCCAAAGCTATCCAAAACCTTTTTAGAAAGAGAGAACAATATGGCAAAGAAAAAGAAAGCAGCAGTTAAAAGAAAGTCTGCAGTTAAAAGAAAACCAGCAGCAAAAAAGAAATCAGCCGGAAGAAAAAAATCGGGCTTAACAACCATGATGTACACAGTGTCGCCTGAGCTACAAGCTGTCGTTATGTCAAAATGCTTAACAAGACCGCAGATCGTAAAAAAACTTTGGGTCTATATTAAAGCCCACAATTGTCAAGATGCAAAAAATCGCCGCATGATTGTCCCTGATGCAAAACTCGCTGTGATTCTTGGGAAAAAACCTGTCGACATGCTCAAGCTCGCAGGGCACCTCAACAAGCACATCAAGAAGTAAGCCAAGCTTACACTCAGTTAGTTGCGCCGCAGTGCCAAACACTGCGGCCTTTTTATTTTTTCCTCTTTACTGGACAGCTGCTCTTTCCTAAAATCTGATAAAGCACACACCAGCTCATCAGCGATTCAAAGAACACAAACAGACTGCACACAAGCGCGATCCAGCTGCTCTGCCAATACGCATAAATCAATAGGAGTCCGGCAATAGCAAAACGAACCCAGCGATCTGTGGTTCCGATATTTTTTTTGAGTTTCATAAACCTATCGTTTCACACCCAGGACATAGTTAGCAAAGTTTTTATGGTTGAAAGTGGAAAAGCATTCGCCTATCTTAAAATTAATAATGAGGAGCGCATGAAAGTACTTATCATCGGTGGAAATGGATTGATCGGATCGAGCGTTGTAAAAGAGCTCTCAGCACGGCATGAGGTTTTAGTGGCCGGACGCCACAGCGGAGATTTCACGTGCGATATCGGCAATGAAGAATCGCTGCGCAGCATGTTCGCTAAAACAGGAAAGGTCGATGCCATTGTGGTCACCACCGGAAACGTCCACTGGGAAGAGTTCTCTAAAATGACTGCGGCGAAATACCAGATCGGGCTGAATGACAAGCTTATGGGGCAGGTCAACACCGTCCTCATTGGCACCGCCTTTTTAAATCCCGGAGGCTCCTTCACGCTGACGAGCGGCATCCTCAATTGCGATCCGATCAAAGCGGGATCATCCGCCTCGATGGTCAACGGCGCGCTCGACTCCTTTGTGAAGGCCGCAGCCATTGAACTGCCGCGCGGCTTGCGCATCAACATCGTCAGCCCCACGGTCATTTTAGAAGCCATGCCCAAATACGCCCCCTTTTTCCGGGGCTATCAGCCCGTGCCCGCCGCCATCGCAGCTCTCGCCTACAGCAAGAGCGTCGAAGGGTTGCAGACCGGCCAAGTTTATCGCGTCGGATATTAATGATTGTCCAAAAATTCCAGATACAGTAACGATGAGTTTTTTAATCTGATCGTATGCGTCTCTAAAATTTTAGCGGAGTTGACTCGTGATCGACACATTATTAGCAGTGATAGCGGCCCCAGAATGCGCAAACGTCATCGTCCCTCCAGCCTCTGAGCAAGCGATGGCCTATTACAAAAGCGGCAACGCCCTTTGGCTCATCCAACTCCTGCTCAGCTTCATCATCCCCTGGCTCTTCCTCTACACCGGATTTAGCGGCAAGCTCGCCAAAGCGTCCAAAAAATGGGGAAAATACTGGTATCCCACGATCGTCATCTACCTCGTCCTCTTCATCCTCATCTACACGCTCCTTAGCCTTCCCTTCGACTACTACGACGATTATGTTCGCCAGCACGACTATAACCTCTCCTCGCAAACCCTCGGAAGATGGTTTGAAAGCTACAGCAAACAGACCCTTGTCAGCATCGTCAGCGCTGCTGTTTTTGTCTGGATTTTTTATTACCTCATCAAAAAAAGCCCCAAGCGCTGGTGGTTCTACAGCAGCATCGCGAGCACAGCAATCCTGTTCTTCATGATGTTCATCCAGCCAATCTGGATAGATCCTCTCTTCAACGACTTCGGACCGATGAAAAATAAAGAACTAGAAGAACAAATCCTCTCTCTTGCCCACCAGGCGGGGATTTCCGACGGAAGAGTCTATGAGGTCAACAAAAGCCAAGACACCAACACACTGAACGCCTACGTCGTCGGCTTCGGTAGCACAAGCCGGATCGTGCTCTGGGACACCACCATCGACAAACTTCCCAAAGACCAGATCCGTTTTGTCATGGGACACGAAATGGGCCATTATGTCCTGCACCACGTCTGGTGGTCAATGCTCTATTTTGCCGCCCTCTCTTTCGCTGTTTTTTATCTCACCTATCGCTTCGCCCACTATTTCATGAAACGGTATAAAAAACGTTTCGGCTTCTCCGATCTCGCCAACATCGCATCCCTTCCTCTTTTGATCCTAATCACAGCCGTTCTGATGTTCATCGCTTCCCCCTTGAGCAATGCGATTTCCCGCTGTATGGAGCATGAGGCCGACCGCTTCGGTCTCGAGATCACTCATGACAACCAAGCAGCCGGCGAGGCGTTCGTCTTCCTGCAGCAGCAAAACTTAGCCAACCCCTATCCGGGCAAGCTATTCCAATTCTTCCGCTGCACCCACCCCCCTCTCGGAGAGCGGGTCGCTTTCTGCAACAGCTACTGCCCCTGGAACCAGGACCAGCCGCTCAAATACGGAAAGCACTTCAAAACCACATCACACTAACAATCTGCCAGTTAGGGAATGAACCAGCATGTGTAAAGATATTTTTAATATAAAAAATTAATTTATAACATTGAAAACAAAACATTTTTTTGTTATAATTTAACATAATTAAGTATTGCTTTATTATTAAATATTAAAAATAGGTGTATTATGTCACAGTCAGTTCAACCACGCATCGTTGGCAAGCTCAACCCATTTCTTCCCCGTCCTCCTGCCCCCGCAGCACAGATACAGGGAGCCACGCTCACTGGAACCATGCAAACAATGGCAACAGCTATATCAAAACACCCAGTACTCTTTGCCTCAGCCGTTGGCGGAATTGCTGCTAGCGTCTATACAGGAAGTTATTATCTAGGTGCTGCCGCTGCAGGCGCGATCTATCTACTCAGCAACAAATTTTTTGCGGCGATGAACACACCCCAAAACGGCCCAGTACAAATGAGTCACCCTCGCCCTGCCCCGCAACGCGTCATGGGCTATATTCCACCACAAACTCCACAATCTCATGCATTTACAACGCAAGCACCCGTTCCTACCCAGACAAAAACACCTACCCTTGAGGCAAGATTCGCCTTCTTTGCTAAGCAATATGGTTTTATCTGGTTTTACAAGGCCCCGGAGAATAGTGAAACTGAGGTTTTTGGCAATTTTTATGAGCGCCCCTTGACATACAATGGAGCGACTTACCGATGTGCTGAAGCGGCTTTCCAAGCTCAAAAATTTATACAATATCCCGCCTTAATGGCCCAATTTGCAAATTTCGATGGAGTAACAGCGGCGAGCAAGGCCAAAGAATGGAAAGCTCGTCAAAGAAACGATTGGATTAATGTAAGCCTCGGTGTGATGCATGGTGTGCTTCAAGTAAAATTCCAAGACCCAAAACTTCGTTCTCTTCTCTTGGCAACGGGCTTAGCCTATCTCGTTGAGCATATCCCTGTAAAAGGACGGGATGCTTTCTATGGGGATGATAACGATGGGACAGGACAAAACCACCTCGGAAAACTTTTGATGGATGTCCGCCGATCTTTGGGCGGGACAGGTCGAGTGCAAGCTCCACAAGCCTATTTGGCTAACCCGACCCGTCTGAAATAGTGAGAATCGGGGCCAGCCGCTCAATGCTACTGGCTCTTTCGGTTGCGCAAAACACCCCTGCTCTCCCTTCAAATGATGATCAAAGAATATTGCTTATAAGAGCAGGGGCTCTCTAATCCACGCCGCAACCTTCTAACTATCAACACCCTAAACAATCAAGTCGAATTGCGAGACTGAGCTGCAATTACCTCATAGTTGTGTTATAATTATAACTAAACATTAAGTAATTAATATAAACACTTTTAACAAGTTTGGCTTTATGAGCAGCGTTGTAATAACCCCCTTTCAAGCATTGTCCGGCAGCGGCGGTCCAAATCCCGATGCGCAGTTAGGGAATCTCGACTCCCTTGTGCTCGGCATCATCAAAGAAAACAACCCAGCCGTTCTTCCATCTGTTTGCAACCGTTTTTCGGCACTCAGTCAAGATGAAGCTTTTGCGCTTAAGGTTTTTAATGGATTCTCCCAACATATTCAGCAGCAGATCCGCGGGACAGGGCCGCTCCCCTCGGCATCCGAGTTACAAGTGCGAGCCTATCCTAAACTCCGGCTAGAGTTAGAGCAGCTCGGATTAGATCCTACTGTGATTGGATTTGATCGAGAGGACCTTGCGTCCTACCGAAGGGCAGATCGATTAATCGAAGCCAAAAATTTCTGCCTCTTCTGCAGTAAAATTCCTGGAATGCAGGTCGATGAGGAAAGGCTCAATCATACGGCTGATATTTTCGAGCTCAGGGACTCCTGCCTTCAGCAGTTTGATCAACTCCCTATCGCGGCGATCAACGCATTAATCTTAGCTAGATCCCATCTCACAAGGTTGCCGATAGAAATCGGCAGGCTCACCGCTTTGCAGGCTCTCTCGCTTGATCAGAACCACCTGACAGTTCTCCCGGATGCCCTCGGCAACCTAGTTAATTTGCACACGTTCTACGCCAATGACAATCTCCTCACCGCTCTTCCCGGAGTTATTGGACAATTGACCTCCCTGCGCGTGCTCAAATTCAATCAAAACCGCCTGACAGAACTTCCCCGTGCGATCGGCAATCTCGTTAACTTGCAAAAGCTTAGCCTGAAACACAACCAACTGCAAATGCTCCCTGAGGCGATTGGCAATCTGATCAATATGGTAAAGCTCAGCCTGCAAAATAACAACTTGCAAAGGCTTCCCGATGTGATCGGCAATTTCGCTCATCTAGAGATTCTCTATCTCAAAAACAATCAACTCGAAGCTCTTCCAGCCACCATCGGCCATCTCGGCCATCTGCGATTACTCGGCGTTGAGAACAACCAGCTGAAGAATTTCCCCAGAACAATCTTATCTCAAAATGAAATGCTGCAAAATGGAGGATTGATCTACGACAACAATCCTTTAGCTGCACACTGGAGAGCCATGCTCTATTCTTTTCATCAAGATAATCAGATGAAGGCCATTGCACTTGCCATGGTGCTTTTCCTCGCTGCAATGCTTATCATAAATAGAGATGAGCTCTTTGGGTCCTTAAATTAATGACTATCCGCATAGGAAGGCTATCCGTAGAGAAACTGATAGAGCTTACCCTCTTGCGAAAGCGTTTCCGCACCCTGATAATCTTCGATAAAAGTCCCCTGCTCTAAAAAATAGGCCCGGTCGAGGATCTTTTTCGCAAAGCCCATATCCTGGCTCGAAATCACCACTCCCCGCCCCTCCTTCTGCAACCGCTGCAAAATTCCAATGAGCCTCTCTGTATTCTCCGGATCAAGCGCAGAGGTGGGCTCATCAAAGAGAATAAACGCGGGATCGAGAACAAGCGCCCGCGCGATTGCCACACGCTGCTGCTGGCCGCCAGAAAGCTCATGAGGGAACCTGTCCAAATAATTTTCCATATCTAACGAACTAAGCACCTCTTCTGCTTTTTTATAAGCGGACGCCTTGCTCTCCCCAAATACCGTGCGCAGAGCGTCAGCGCAATTGTCCAACACATTTTTATTCGGAAACAGCGCATAGGACTGCGGCACAAACCCAATCAGCCGGCACCGCTCCTTAGGAGAGATCGCACCGAGCTCTTTCCCTTCGCAGGTGATTTCTCCCTGATATTCCTTCTCCAGCTGAGAAATACAGCGCAGCAAGGTCGTCTTGCCCGAGCCGCTCTTACCCAAAAGCAGCGAGATCCTGCTTTTTGGGATCTCAAAGGAGATGCCGCTTAAGATCGAGACCTCTTTTTTGTTTCTCTTTTTTTGCAGCGAGACATTATTAATTTTTAACATACGAGATCCTCCGTTCGAGTTTGCGTGCGATAAAATTGATGAGCGCCGAGAGACACAAATAGAAAAAGGCCACAGTCAAGTAGATCGGAACAGGCTCCATTTCTCTGGAGACCAAGTTCATCCCCATCCGCGTGAGCTCCAACATCCCGATCGAAGAGACTACCGCCGTGGTCTTTAAAAGGGCGTCAAATTCGTTGTTGAACGCCGGCAGCACATTGCGCAGCATTTGCGGCAGGATCACAAAAAAGAGGCTCTGGCGCGTGTTGTAGCCCAAACTAAAGGCGGCCTCCCACTGCGCGGCCGGAATCGCATTGAGCCCGCCACGCACAGTCTGGGCCACATAACCCGAGGAGCACATCCCCAAGGAGATGACCGACGCTTCAAATGGCTCTAAATTGAATCCCAGCAGATCGGGCAAAACAAAATAGACGATCAGCAGCTGCACATAGAAAGGGATGGCCCGATAGACAAATGCAACCCCCTCCACGATCGGCGAAAGCACGGCGATTTTTAGCCGCTCGCACGAAAGGATCCCTAAGATCAGCCCTAAAGAAAAACTGATCGACGCCGATCCCAGGAGCACCTGGATCGTCATGTACATCCCCTTTAAAAGAAGCGGATACGACCTTAATAATAAATCGATCGTCTCCATTTATCGCTCTCCCGAAGAAATCTTCCATTTCTTTTCGAGTTCGGCGATCTTGCCTTCTTTTGTGAGTTCCTCGACTGCTTTTTTCACCGCCGCTGAAAGCTCGCTTTGAGATTTATTAATGCAAATCCCGTTGCCAAGCGCCTGTTCATTAACAGGGAGCGGCAAGTTCAGCACCTTAATTTCAGGATACTGCGCCTTGAACCGTGCGACGAGAGAAGGATCGACCATAGCACCTAGCGCCTTCCCAAATTTGATCTCCAGGATCGCATCGGTGATCTTGTCGATGTACTTGACCTGCATCTCAGAAAATTTCTTCACCACTCCATCTTGATAGGAGCCCGCTTCGACACAAATCCCCTTCTTGGAATTTTTCGCCAAATCCTCGATCGAGCGGATCCCTTCCGGGACTGTGTTCCAAAAGAGGAACGGCATTTCGGTGACTTTTTCGCCCTGGTAGTAGACCATGTCGATACTCTTCATCCGCTCTTCCGTGATCGAGATGGCCCAAATGAGCAGATCGACCTTTCCCTGTTTTAGGGCCAGGAATAGACTCGGCATGCTGCCCAAATCCTTAATCACGAGCTTGCGCCCAAGCTTTTGAGAGAGCAGCTCGGCGAGATCGATATCGAACCCTTCATACGTGCCCGCGGCATTCAAACTGACATAGGGAGCGTACCCGCTGGTCGTTCCCACAATGAGGGGCGGCTGCTCCTCGCTTTTCGCAAACAATTGCGCAGTAAATAAACACAATGCAAATAATTGCTTTTTCATAAAAATCCTTTAAATTGTAAATAAACGAAAACTAACGACTAAACAAAGCGTCTGTCGTTAAAATAAAGATTTGATATTATTGATGATGGTGATGGCAAGCGAGAGTAGAGAGGATGATCACACGGGAAAGTAGTGTATTCATAATGGGTCTCCTTGCTAAGACAATCGGGATTGTAGCCGATCCCCCTTTTCGAATCAAAGGGATCTTCAAAGAGCCGGTAATAAATTATTTGAATTTCCCCTGTGCGATTTTTCATCCCTTTGTTTTTTAATGACTTAAAACACCATTCAGCACTCGGATTGCTCGACTGCTAATTTTTGTTTGCCATAATTATACCCCCTTGGTATACTGAAAGTTATGAAGGCAATATCTCAGAAAAAACCAGCAAAAGATCAGCGCGAGAAGGGTGTCCTCTTAGGACTCGTCGAACTCTACCTGGACACAGGCAAACCCATTGGTTCTAATACACTTAGAGAGAATGGATTCGACTACTTGAGCTCGGCGACCATCCGCAATTACTTCGCTAAACTCGAAGAATCAGGCTTCCTAAAACAGCAGCACTCCTCCGGCGGCAGGATCCCCACTCCTTTAGCTTATAAGCTCTATGCGGATATGCATCTGAACACCCACGCACTGGACGATAAGGAAAAACAGCAGCTCAAGTCCCGTCTGATCCGAGAGAGCCGCGAGGTAGCCTCCTATTTACAGCATGCGGCCGAGGTGGTCAGCGAAGCCACCGGCTGTGCGGTCTTTTTGTCCGCTCCCCGCTTTGACCAAGACTTTGTTCTCGATATCAAGCTGGTCGCCGTCGACCATAACCGCTGCCTCTGCGTGGTGATCACCGACTTCGGCCTGGTCCATACGGAAGTCCTGTATACTGAAAAGAAGCTGAGTAACTTTAGCTTGAAGCGGATTGAGAACTACTTCCACTGGCGCATCAAGGGACTCGATAAACCGACCCTCAATGAAGGCGAAGAAGAACTGGCCACCCGTTTCTACAACGAGCTGATCCTGCGCCACATTGTGAGCTATACGAATTTCAGCGCGGAAGATATTTATAAGACCGGATTCTCGAGGTTGCTTGCCTATCCCGACTTTAATAATGCTTCGGCGCTGGCGAGCGGTCTATCGCTGTTTGAGAATCCCCACCACTTGAGATCGCTGCTCCGCGAATGTTGCGATGCGAAAAATTTAAGCTGTTGGATTGGAGAAGACCACTCTGGACCTTCCCACTCCTGCTCGATCTTGGCGATCCCTTACCGGATCAACCAAACGATCGTCGGATCGCTCGCGATCTTAGGGCCCCAGCGGATGCCTTACAAGCGTCTCTTTGGACTACTTCAGGCCGCTTCAGAATACATTTCTGAAACGCTGACGCGCAGCATGTATAAATTTAAAATTACGTTCCGCGAGCCGAAGGCAGAGCCAATAGATTACAAACAAGATCCGATCAACTTTCTGTTAGAAGATAAAAGGAGTTAACGAATGGACGAGGCCCCGATTGAGACTCTTCCTCCTGTAGAGGATGAGTACAAAGACAAATACCTTCGCCTGCTGGCCGATGTGGAAAACACGCGTAAGCGAATGCAGAAAGAGAAAGTAGAAGCGACCCGTTTTGCGATTGAGAACGTGATGAGCGATATTTTGCTCCCGATCGACAACCTGGAAAATGCGCTGAAGTTCACCGACCAGATGTCGGATGAGACGCGCAATTGGGCGCTCGGCTTCCAAATGATTTTAGCACAATTTAAAGAGGCGCTCCACGAACAAGGCGTCGTAGCCTTCGAATCGGTAGGAACCCTCTTCAACCCCCATCTCCACGAAGCTGTCGAGATGGAAGAAACCGATCAGTTCCCGCAAGGAACGATCCTGGCAGAATTTATGCGCGGCTATAAGTGCGGCGATCGAACAGTGCGTCCCGCCCGAGTTAAAGTCGCGAAACCATTAGAAACACAAGACAAGGAGTAAAACTATGAACCAGAAGAAAAAAGGAAGAATCATCGGGATTGACCTCGGTACGACCAATTCGTGCGTGTCAATCATGGAAGGAGGCACCCCTGTCGTTATCGCTAACGTAGAGGGCGCAAGAACCACTCCTTCTGTCGTCTCTTATAAAGGAAACGAGCGCCTCGTGGGCGTTCCTGCCAAACGGCAGGCTGTGACCAATCCAGAAAAAACAGTCTATTCTGCAAAACGCTTCATTGGACGCAAGTTCTCTGAGGTGCAGTCAGAAATTAAAACTGTTCCTTACAAGGTCACCCAGAACGGCAACGGCGACGTCGTTTTTGAAATTGACGGCAAAACGGTAACTCCTGAAGAGATCGGCGCGCAAGTCTTGATCAAAATGAAAGAGACTGCAGAAGCCTATCTCGGCGAAGAAGTGACAGAAGCGGTCATCACGGTGCCTGCTTACTTCAACGATTCGCAAAGACAGTCGACCAAAGATGCGGGACGGATTGCCGGCCTCGACGTCAAACGGATCATCCCTGAGCCGACAGCTGCGGCGCTTGCCTACGGTTTTGACAAACAGCACGACAAAAAAATCGCTGTGTTCGACTTGGGCGGCGGTACGTTCGATATCTCGATCCTCGAGATCGGCGACGGCGTCTTTGAAGTGCTCTCTACCAACGGCGACACCCACCTCGGCGGAGATGACTTCGACAATGCGATCTTAAATTGGATGCTCGACGAGTTCAAAAAAGAGAACGGCATCGATTTGAGCAAAGACAAAATGGCGCTCCAGCGTCTGCGTGATGCCGCTGAAAAAGCGAAAATCGAGCTTTCCGGAACGCAAACGACAGAGATCAACCAGCCGTTCATCACGATGGACGCCACCGGCCCTAAACACTTGGCGCTGACCCTTACCAGAGCGAAGTTTGAGAGCTTGGTGCACGATCTCATTGAAAGAACGACAGAGCCTTGCCTTAAAGCCCTTAAGGATGCCGGCCTCACCAAAGATCAGATCAACGAAGTGATCCTGGTCGGCGGTATGATCCGCATGCCAGCCGTTGAGAAAAAAGTAAAAGAGATCTTCGGAAGAGAGCCGCACAAAGGCGTAAACCCTGATGAAGTGGTCGCAATCGGCGCCGCTATCCAAGGGGGCGTTCTTGCCGGAGACGTGAAAGACGTTCTTCTTCTCGACGTCATCCCGCTCACCCTCGGCATCGAAACCTTGGGCGGCGTGTTGACACCGCTGGTAGAGCGCAACACGACGATCCCGACGCAGAAAAAACAGGTCTTCTCTACAGCCTCTGACAATCAGCCTGCCGTAACCATCGTGGTCCTCCAAGGGGAAAGAAAGATGGCGAAGGACAACAAAGAGATCGGCCGGTTCGATTTGACCGAGATCCCGCCAGCACCGCGCGGCATGCCGCAGATTGAAGTGGCGTTCGACATCGATGCAGACGGTATCCTCCATGTTTCCGCGAAAGATATCCAGAGTGGCAAACAGCAGAAGATCCGCATCGAAGCGAAGTCGGGCCTCAGCGAGAACGAAATCAAGCGGATGCTTAAAGACGCTGAAGATCACGCCGACGAAGACAAGAAGCGCAAAGAGGAAATCGAGATATTCAACGAAGCCGACTCGCTCGCTTTTAGAGCCGAGAAGTCTTTGAAGGAATACCAAGACAAACTCCCAGGCGATGTTGTCTCCGACATCCAAAAACACATCGACAAGGTGAAAAAGGCTTTGGAGACTAAAGACACTGCAGCGATCAAATCTGCGAGCGACGAGCTTAATACGCATATGCAGCGTATTGGCGAAGCGATGCAGCGCCAAGGCGCTCAAAACGCAGGTCCGGCCCCTTCTCAGAACAACAATCCTGAGAAGCCCGACATCCAAGAAGCCGAAGTGGAAGTTCTCGACGACGAGAAAAACTAAGTTCTGAAGAACTTAGCTTTTCTTCTAGGCCTGCCTTGAAAAAGGCGGGCCTTTTTTTTAATGATCTAGATGATCGTTAATAGAGGAGATCAAGTTCGACGATCCCTGTTGAAACTTCTGGATCTTCGCATTCATCGCTTGCAGCTGCTGATGAATCGTGATCTGCATTTGCAAATGCCCTTCAGAAATTGTCTGCTGCAACTCTCGTACTTGTTCTTGCATTTGGTCCATTTGTTTTTTGTGCTCCGGTTGAATTACTAAACGATACGCGAGGCATGCACCGCTAAATCCTAAAATTGCCCCTCCGAATAACGGAGAAGTAACCACAGCCATAAACCCTTCTTTGATCGAAGCAAGATAATCTATGTCTGGGCGTGTGGCCATTGAATTAGCCATATAAATTCCTCCTTTTGTATGCATTTCGTTATATTCGGCGGTTCAGTATAAAATATTCATGAAAAAATCGACAAGTAAAAATTTTCTTGTAACTTTGCGGAAGCTTAGCTTACCTTGAGCAGTGTATGCACATCATTCAACTCGCATCGGAATTAGCGCCTGTGGCAAAGGTTGGCGGTCTGGGAGACGTCGTCTTCGGCCTGTCCCAAGAACTTTCCAAAAATGGAAACGACGTCGAAATCATCATCCCGAAATATGATTGTCTCGATTTCCGCGAGCTGAAAAATTTAAAAGTGGAGAAGCGGGAGCTATGGTCGTTTGAAGGCCCTTACCGCTACAACAACACGATCTGGTCGGCAGAGGTCGATCGGCTGAAGATCATCCTCATCGAGCCTCACCATCCCAAACATTATTTCAGCCGAGGAAAAATCTACGACTGCCCCGATGACATCGACCGCTTCGCCTATTTCACACGCACCGCCCTCGAATACCTCTTCAAACGTGCAACCCCTTACGACGTCCTCCACTGCCACGACTGGCCGACAGGGCTGGCGCCTGTCCTCTACAAAGAGATGTACCAGAAGATGGGCCTCGCCCTGAAAAAGACCATACTGACCATCCATAACCTGCAGCACCAGGGCAAATGCACGCCCGCCAACCTCTCCCGCGTCGGCCTGCGCGGCGAAGATTTTTTGACACCGGACAAGCTCCAAGACCCCTATTCTCCCGGCCTGCTCAACCTGCTCAAGGGAGGGATCGTCTACGCAGATTCTCTCACCACCGTCTCCCCTAACTATGAGAAAGAGATCCAAACCATCGATGGGGGTTGCGGCCTCGACCAGGTGCTCGTAAAGTACAAACATAAACTCAAAGGCATTCTCAACGGCCTCGACGAAACCTACTGGAACCCAGCGACAGATCCCCACCTGATCGCCCAGTACACCAAATCGACCGTGCAAAAAGGAAAAGCAGAAAACCGCAAGCACATCCTCACCCATTTTGGGCTCGCCGAAAAGAATGCCCCGATCGTCGCCTCCGTAGGGCGCCTCGTCTCCCAAAAAAGCCCTCAGCTGATCTTGTACGCTTTGCAGCGGACCTTGGAGAAAGGAGGACAATTCTTGCTTCTCGGCAGCACGACAGATCCCGCTTTAGAAAAGGCGTTCAAGGCATTTTCTGAGAACGAAAACACCGCGATCAACTTAGACCACGACGAATCGATGGCCCATCTCTTTTTTGCAGCGGCCGACATGTTCATCATCCCCTCGCTCTTTGAGCCGTGCGGGCTGACCCAAATGATCGCTATGCGCTATGGCGCCGTTCCCATCGCCCGAAAGACCGGCGGCCTTGCTGATACGGTTTTTGATTGGGATACTTCGGATAGACCCCAAGGCGAGAGAAATGGATTTACGTTCGACTTCCCCGATACGCAGGGCGTGGACTGGGCGCTTGACCGAGCCTTAAAGCTGTGGAAGGAAGAACCCAAAGCATGGAAAAAGATCCAGGCACAAGGAATGAGCGTCGACTTTAGTTGGGCTCACTCCACCCCAGAATACCTTAAAATTTATCAAACTTAGAGGCCTCATGTTTCGTTCACCGCAGCAGTACCGCACCTTTTTAACCGTCCTACTCACGTACACCCTAGACCTTGTTGGGTATTCGATCGTATTCCCCGTTTTAGCGCCGCTGCTGCTCAATCACCAGCTCCACTTTTTTTCTCCAGAGACGTTAGATGCCGTCAGAACGACCATCCTCGGATTGCTGTTCGCTGTGTTCGGCATGACGCAATTCTTTGGCGCCCCCATCGCCGGAGCCCTCGCCGACCACTACGGGAGGTACCGGGTCTTTCTGGGATCGATCGGCCTGAGCATTTTTGGCTATGCCCTAATGGCAGTGAGCGTCTATATGCAAAGTCTACCGCTCCTTTTCGTCGGCCGTATTGTGACAGGACTCTGCAGCGGCAACGTCGCCCTTGCGCAATCTGCCACAGCCGATCTCACCGATGTGCACCACCGCAGCCGCGCCTTTGGAATTTTGCTCGGGACGGGAGGATTGGGATTTGTGGCAGGCCCCTGGATCGGCGGTAAACTGGCCAACCCCGATTGGCTGTTTGGATCGGGCGCCTTCATCTTTGCGGCCATTGCGGCGCTCATCAACTTCGTTGCAGTCTATTTCTTCTACGTCGAATCGTGGAAGCGCACCGGAAAACATGCAAAAGTTAAACTGCTAGGGACCTTTAAAGATATGCGCCTTGTCTTTCATCAAAAAAAGCTGCGCATTCTTCTGACAACCTATCTGCTATTCGGCATCGGCTGGGGATTTTTCCTGATTTTCTCGCCCACGTTCCTTGTGCAAAGGTTTGAGCTCGGCCCCGATCAGATCGGCGATATTTTTGCCTACATGGCGCTCGTCTGGTTCTTTGTTTCGATGTACCTCAACAAAGAGCTCGCGGGGAGATTTTCTTTAAGAACTCTGATCATCGTGGGACAAATCATAGCGTGCGTCGGAATCGCCGCCTTCGTTTTCCCATCACATTTGTGGCCCTATTGGATCATCATCCCCATCGCACTTACCGGAGGTGCGCTGAGCTGGGTCAACAACGGCGCGCTCCTTTCCATGGAGGCCTCAGAGCAGATGCAGGGAAGGGCGCTAGGTGTGAGCGGCTCGATGTGGGCTATTGGCCAGATTATTGCGCCACTTGTTGCAGGGCCTCTTGCGGGTTGGAATATGTATTCTCCACTCTTGGTCGGCTCAGCAGGAATCTTCATTGCGCTGATCTATTTTGTCACTAGCTATAGGAAGGCTTAAAAAAAGCGTTCTGCATACTCGCTCAAGAGAGCTTTGACAGGGGCAGGGTTTTCCACCCAGGGAAAATGGCCTGCCTCTGGAATTTTCTCTAACCAGACTGCACTGATCAACTAAAAATTGAGTTGCACACTCGCTGAAAATCCTTGGAGCATCAAGTCACCATATCGACGATCCTGGATAGTGGATGACACTTGAGTGAATTGTCCATTTGCAATGGGTTGTATTGGAGAGGTAGAATCAATTAGATCTGATAATTGCAACTGATTCAACCAAATGGAAAAATCATATCCCAACGTTACAAATAAGTGATTGGCACATCCAAAATCAGTTTCAAAAACGAGCCCCATCGATGTTTCAAAATTAGCGCGAAGACGATTTAGATCTTCATCAAGCTTTTTACGGCCAGGGAATGCAAGGACGCCTTGGGCTGGTGTCAACGCTTGTTGCGCTGTTACGAAGTCCTGGTCAACATCAAAGTGCCCATAAACTATAGCACCTGAAAATTTGCTGTAAAGTCCCACGTGATTGGTGAAATGCCAGAAAAAATTAGCTCCGGTTCTAAAACCAATCGCCATGAAATCATTTTCAGCACTCATCTTTGTATTTGCAAAATTAGAAGGGAGCCCAATAAATTCGCCGTTTCCTATCAAAAAGTTGGCGAACTGGGTGTTTTCATATTTCACCTTGTAGTCTTGGTAGATAAATGCTCCTCTTAGTCCAGCGAAAGGATGGAGGGCGATTTTCTTACTGATGAAATAATCTCGACCGATCGATAAATCAAGGGTGTTGTACACAAGGTTCCATTGAGCAGAGGCGGTTTGCGTGGGAGCCCCAAATGAGTCTGCGGCCCAGCCACCCAGCTGACCAGGAAACCATGTCGTGTACAATCTGTCAGTTGTAGGAGGTTTGACCTTATGCCCTTTACCTTTGTTGTAAAAGTATGTCCAATTCAACGAAATATCCCAGTTATCTTGGGGACCAAAGACATAACCGATTCCTAACTGCAAACCAGGCGCCCATTCAAAATCGAGGTTGAGAGGCTTTATCTCATACTTTCCTGTAATGTCCGGAAATCCGCCACTTGCCAAGGGAACTTCCCATTGAAGCCCATAGTGCAAATTTTCCTGCTTTGCCTGCCAAACGAGGATACTGGCATTCACAGAAAAACTATCTGCCACAGGCAAATGAGGAGCTACTTTACCTTGCAAATTACAATGAATATTCTGTTCGATGATCTGCGATGCATCGGGGCAGGTCTGCCTTTTCGTCTTCGAGGCAGATTGTCGGGGCTTCAAATTCAAAGCAACCTCAGAGGATTCACCTCTGGTAAACCCTGCAAAAGCAGTGGCAACTAACATGAATACAGACAACAACTTTTTCATAAGATCAACTCCTCTTAAAAACTTGCCATTTTTCGATTTTACAGACTTGGTAGATCGCCACAAATTTGTTACCCCGAGAGCCAAGTAACCGCTGAGCTCCGACTGTAGGTAATCTTAAAATAAAGATTCAACAAAAAAAATTTACTCAGAGCTTTTCCAAGGATGTACCGTTTTTCCAACAGCGTGCCAATGATTGCTGAAGCCGTGGAAGGCTTATTTAATGGTGAAACTAGCGAGTGTACCTTAAAGATTGCTTGGTCGCTTTTCGGGATTATTTTGGCCGATTTTCGACTCAAATTCAGGGGGTAATTTCGGCCTCAGAGCCGCTCAAATCGACGATCCCAAGTTGATTCGTATTAGCCCTAATACGGATCAACTTGCGGTCGTCGATTTCATCTAAGCTTTCACGCTAGAAATTATCTCAAGAATTTTTTGACATATTCGTTTAAAAGGGCGATGACAGCGGCAGGATTTTCCACCCAAGGAAAATGGCCTGCCTCTGGAATTTCTCGAAGGAGAATGTTCGGTCTGTGGAATTCTTTGAGTTTTTTGAACACGCTTAAGGGACAGAGTAAGTCTTCAGCGCCGGCAAAGATCAGTGTGGGCATTTCTTTGGGGATCCACAGGGCCTGATAGGTTGAATCAAAATGGTCGGCCGACCACTGACAACTTTCAAAATTGTAAGGTAGATCCTTCAATAGCTCTCTGCCGGCAGCGAGCCCTTTCGCCGTAAAACAGTAGGGGGCCGATGCGAGGTTTAGCTCTCTCAACGTTTCATTGTTGGGACTTTCCCGATAAATTCTGTCCCAGCTTTCCACTTCCGCAAGCGCCATCTCTTGAACTTTCTTAAAGAAGGGCTCTCGCCAAGCCGCATTGGGCGCCGAGTCCATGAGCACCAGTCCCTTTAACTTTTTCTCAAGCTGCGGCGTGGCGAGAGCATACATCCCTCCTGTCGAATGGCCCGCTAAAATCGCATGAGGCAAACTATCTACGGCCTCCATCAATGCGGCCTGCCAATGAGAAAATGAGGCCTTATTATCTGCCGTTGTATTGGAACCATCTCCGGGCAAGTCGAGGTGCCAGAGCGTTCCCGGAAGTTTTAAAATATTTGTCAGAGAGGCGAGGGATTCAGAGCCTAATCCGGGGCCGCCGGGAAGAAATAGCCAATTTAGCGGCTGTTCCGATCTGGGCCCAACGCGGTGCAGCCGCGCTCCGGAAACTGTCCATCGGTCATCTTCTGTCATAGGCTCAAGGTTGTGAAAGTCTCTTGACCATGACAGTAACAGGAATTTTATTAAAGAGCGCTTTCTCTACTGTTTCCCAACCCAACTTCCCATACCAAGCTGCCTTATTTGGAGTAAAAAGATAGAGCTGCGAAAAACCCATTTCGAATGCGGCTAACTCCGCACTCTTTACTAGGATTGACCCTACCCCTTGGTTCCTTTTGCTCGGATGGACCAAAATACTGCCGACCCATGGACTGAGATGCGAATGGGATTCCATATCGCACTGCCTCAAGCTAAAAGTTCCAACAAACTCTTTTTCTTCCGTCACGATCACATAAGCAATAGGTAAGTTTGGAGCGCTTAAATGCGTTTGCACTCCTTTGAGAAAATCGGCCTTTGTTTTTTGAGGCACTAGTGCTCTGTTTCAAAAATCCTTGGAGTAATTTCGGCGTCAAAGCCCGTATAATCGACGATCGTAAGTTGATTCGTATTGCATTAATACGGATCAACTTACGAAGCCTGCGGTCGTCGATTCTACGGAGCTTTCACGCTAGAAATTATCTCAAGGATTTTTGAAATAGAGCACTAG
>VFKB01000012.1 GCA_009885755.1 Parachlamydiales bacterium
TGCCGTTTGAAAGTAGCTAAATGGATCACTAAAGACTTGCAGTGCTGTAGAGCTTACAGCAGTTGCCGGGGCATCTGCTAAAGAACATACAGGTTGAAAATAGCTAGCAGGATCTCTAAAAACTTGCAATGCGGTAGAGCTTGCTGCTGCCGGTTCTGTCGATGAGAAGACGTTAGGCAAGTAGGAAACTAGGCGTGAAAAGAAATCGTTTGCCGCCGATGGCACCATCGGTTGGGTAACAAGTGCAGGACTGCCTCTATAAACTTGCAGCGCTGTAGAGCCTGTTGTAGTCAGTGCGGATACCGGTCTTTCTAATAGCGAGCACATCGGGTGGGCGACTGATGCTGAATTGTCTCTAAACACTTGAAGCGCCGTCGAATTTGTAGTAGATACCGTTGCTACTGCTTGTTCGGATGAAAAAATGTTAGCAACATAGGAAAATACGTTCGAAACAACATCGCTTATTCTGGCTAGTATTGGTTTGTCTGAGAGTAAACACATCGGTTGTGTGACAAGTGAAGAGCTGTCTCTATAGACTTGCAGGGCCGTAGAACTAACATTTGCGGTTGCATTCGCAGTGTTAACAAATGCTTGAGTTGCATTCGCTGTTGTATTTGTAGCATTGACAAATGCTTGGGTTGCGTTCGCCGTTATATTCGTAGCGTTGGCAAGTGCTTGAGTTGCATTCGCTGTTGTATTTGTAGTATTGACAAATGCTTGAGTTGCATTTGCTGTTGTATTTGTAGTATTGACAAATGCTTGAGTTGCATTTGCTGTTGTATTTGTAGCATTTGCAAATACTTGAGTTGCGTTCGCTGCTGTACTTGTAGCATTTGCAAATACTTGAGTTGCGTTCGCTGCTGTACTTGTAGTATTAAAAAACGATTGGGTTGTATTTGCTGTTGTATTTGTAGCGTTGACAAGTGCTTGGGTTGCATTAGGCTTGTCAGCTAAAGTACACACCGCATGTTCGAACGGTTTTTCTAAATGGCACATCGGCTGTTGAACAGGTGCGAAAGGATTCAGAGAAGAAACGTAAGAAGAGATGCGGGAAGAGGTATCGCAAATTACAGGGCCGACGACGGGTAAATAAGAAGCGCCATAGAGTGCCGCTGCTCCCAAACCGACAATAGCAATGCCTTTGACAACGCGATTGTTTAGATAAGGGTTAGCTGCAATTCGATTGGCCGCTGCTCCTGGCAACGAAGCCATGTATTTTATCCCCTGAACCGTTTTACCGCTAAGTGATGCATTATGTTCTGTATCCATGCGCAGTAATTGAGCTTTCAAAGCGTTGCGGACATCGCGAGCTACAACTTCATCTTCTTTAGTTTCATCTACAATTTCCCTGCCAAAATCATCTCTACGAGTTGGGACGAGTTGTTCAATGAATTTGAGGGAATTTTCAATAGTCTGTCTGTTTGCTGGGGGGCTCATGCGTTGATGCGTTAAAATCATCCCGACATTCTTTTTGCTCTTTGCAGCTTGATCCGCATCGCTCTTCGTATCCCTAATCAATGAAGCGGGAATGTCTAGGATAACAGCGCCGGCGCCGGCCAAGGTGGCAAGTGCTATGAAAGCAACGCGCACTAGGGTAGCTAACAGAGCAGCGATCCCATTGGCAACGATGCCGCCGATGTTATAGTGTTCTGTACCGTCAACGGTATTTAAGACGACCGCGCGGCCAACCAGTTCTTGCGCGAAGCCAAAAAGTGCTTGAGCGACAGACGCACCGCGGCTATCTACTTCACTAAAAGCAGATTTAAAAATATTACTTGCTTTTTGCGTTCCTGTTAATAGTTCTCGCTGTTCTCCTGGAAGGAGAGGGCCTTGAACAGGTTTCTCTTCATTAAAGGTAATGCCCTGCGACAGGTTTCTCTCAATAGTGTCTAAAGCCTGAATGGGATTAAATCTGGCCGGTTGAGATGTTACTGATTGGGTCATAGTAGATCCTTTAATTTTTAAGTTATATTTATTTTCTTGCATTATTATACAAAATAAACTGGTTTCAAATCAACATTAAAACCATGCACTACACGTTTTAAAATCAACTAAAGCTTTAACTTTATTGTTATATTGCGATTTAGAATTTTATTGTGCGTTTAGATGAAAAAAAGAGGTCCAAAAAGAAAGGGGTAAATTTTTTAATTTACCCCTGTTAGATAGGCTTTTTTTGATACGCTTATTTTGCTTTATGACGGACTTTGCTGTGCTTTTGTCCGTATAGGTAGTAAATCCAGCAACCCAGGAGCATCCAAGCGATCAGCTGGATCCAGGTGACGCTAGGGAGCATGACCATCTGGAAAATGCAGACCAGGGTTCCAAAAAGAGGGACCCACGGGACAAAAGGGGTCCGGAACGGGCGATGTAAGAGCGGCTGTGTATAGCGAAGCACGAGGACCCCAAAACAGACAATCGCAAAAATCATCAAGGTTCCCATAGTCACCAGCTGTCCTAGGATGACGACGGGGAACAGGCCGGAGACGATCATTCCAAATAGGGTGATCACCACGGTCGTAAAGAGTGGCGTTCCAAATTTTTTACTGATCTTCGCAAAGGCCGCAGGGAGCAGTCCGTCTTGGGCAATATTGCACAAAATGCGGGCCTGTCCATTGAGCATCACGAGGATCACCGTTGTCAAGCTGGCCAAAATACCAAACTTAGTGATGTAGCGCAGCCAGATGAATTTCGGGCCGAGGGCGTTTACAGCCACAGCGATAGGATCAGAAACCCCTAGCATGTGGTAGGAGACCAAGCCTGTGAGAACTAGGGCCATGATCACATACACAATTGTTGAAACTCCCAGAGAGGCCAACATCCCTTTCGGCATGTCGCGTTGCGGGTTGCGCGCTTCTTGAGCGAGTGTAGAGACCGCATCGAAGCCCAAAAAGGCAAAGAACACGACCCCGGCGCCGCGCAGGATGCCGCTGATCCCGTACTGTCCGAAGACCCCTGTGTTTTCAGGAATAAAAGGGACCCAGTTGTCTGTGCTGATGAAGGCGATGCCGCAGACGATGAAGAGGAAAATCACGGTCATCTTCACATAAACGAGCAGGTCGTTGACGCGGGATGCCGCTTTAATGCCCAAGGAAATCAAAATTCCAATGCAGGCGAAGATGAACATCGCAGGGACATTGAACAAGGCGCCTGAGGCCTGCCATCCGGTCGCAGGATCATAAATGACCGGTGCGTCGGCAAACATCTTGGGGAATTCGATGCCAAAATCTGTGAGCAAGCTGACGAAATAGCCTGACCAGCCCACGGCCACGGCCGCGCAAGCGAATAGGTATTCCAAAGTAAGGGCCCAACCGATAATCCAAGCGACGAACTCACCCATTGTCACATAGGCATAGACGTAGGCGCTTCCCGAGATCGGAATTAACGAGGCGAACTCAGCATAACAGAGGGCGACGAAGACGCAGATGATTGCTGCAAAAACAAACGAGAGGGCAACTGCTGGCCCGGCATACTCTGCCGCACCCTGGCCCACAAACACAAAGATTCCGGCTCCGATAATCGCGCCAATCCCCATCATTGTGAGGTTAAAAGCGCTCAATGTACGTTTAAATCCATGTTTAGAATCAGACGCTTCTTTAAGCAGCGCGCTGATCGATTTTTTCGCAAACAATCCTTTCTTCATAACTCCTTCCGTTTTCAAATAGCTCAATCCTAACCAAATGCTCAATATATTCCAAGAAAGATTAGAGGATCTTTTCATCAAGTTGACAAATTCCTAATAAGTCGGTACGTTTTGCGGTTATATGAAATCGCTTACTAAAATTTCCATTAGCGCGAGGGCATCGCCTCTTTCGCGGGCACAAGCGGACGAGGTATTGCTCGAGCTACTGCAGTTCCACCCCTCCGTATCTTTTGAGCCGCACTGGCTTGAAACAACAGGAGATAAAGACCAGAATACATCGCTGCGCACCCTCGGGAAAACAGATTTTTTTACCAAAGAAGTGGATGCCCTGGTTTTAGATGGGACCTGCCGACTTGCCATCCATTCTGCCAAAGATTTACCAGACCCGCTTCCCGATGGGCTAGCAATGATCGCCCTCACCCAAGGAGTTGACCGCAGCGACGTTTTGGTTTTCCGCAACGGCGAAACCCTGCCTCCGCAGGGGATCGTGGGGACCTCAGCTACGCGGCGCGAAAACAACGTCCGCGAGCTCTATCCAGAGGCGCAGTGCAAGGATATCCGAGGAACGATCGAAAAAAGATTAGCACAAGTGGACGAAGGCCAATTTGATGCCGTTGTCATGGCGGAGGCCTCTTTGATCCGCCTCGGGCTGACCCATCGGACGCGCATCCCTCTACCGGGAGAATCTGCCCCTCTACAAGGCCAGCTCGCCATTTTAGCCCGGGAAAACGATCGTGAAATGCAGCGTCTATTCGCCTGCCTCGATACCCGCAAAACAATTCTTTATCTGGGCTCAGATCCCTCGCATTTTTCCTGGGCGGGCAAAATCCTCCACTTCCCGGTGATCAAAATCGTTCCGCGCGCGGACCCTCTCCCCGACCTCACCCCTTTTACCCACCTCATTTTTACCAGCAAAAATGCTGTTAACTGTTTTTTTGCCTTGGGCGGCACCACGAAAGACAAACAGGTGATCGCCGTCGGCGCAGTCACAGCCTCTTATCTCTCCAACGCCCTGGTTGCCAAAGATGAAACACAAGAAGGGATCATCGCTTTGCTTGAAAAGTTGGATTTGGAGGGCGCCCATATTTTTCTACCGCGCTCTTCGCAATCGCGCCCGGTCCTAGAAAATTATTTAGTGGAGAATGAGATTTCCCATTGCCTATTTGATCTCTACGACACCGTTCCACATCGGCCAAAAGATCCGATTTCTCTTGAGGACATTGACACCATTCTGTTTACAAGCCCATCGACCGTTAAGGGGTTTTTAGCAATTTATGGGAAAATCCCCGAGAAGAAAGAAATTTTGGCCCAGGGGCCCGTCACAAAACAATTCCTTGAACAGCTTTACAAGTCGCCCTCAAATAGTATATAGTTCCCCTACAAAAGGAGAAAACCTCATGTATCAGCTGCCTAAACTGCCCTATGATTTCAACGCTCTTGAGCCTGTTATTTCTGCAGAAATCATGGAAATCCACTACACTAAGCATCATGAGGCCTATGTAAAGAATCTCAATGCTGCTATAGAAAAGTATCATGAGGCGGAACAGAAACAGGATGTAGCGAGCATGATCGCGCTTAGCCAGGCTATCAAGTTCAACGGTGGCGGACACGTCAATCACAGTATTTTTTGGACCAACTTAGCCCCCATCGGCATGGGCGGCGGCGAACATCCTAAAGGCGAACTTTCTCACGCCCTTCAAAAAAAGTATGGGACAATGCAATATTTTATTGATAAGATGAGCGCGGCAGCCGTGGGTATCCAGGGGTCCGGATGGGCCTGGTTAGGTTACCACCCTGAGGCCGACTGCATGAAGATTGTGACGTGCGCAAACCAAGATCCCTTAAGCACTCAAGGGCTTGTTCCTCTACTAGGAATCGACGTTTGGGAGCACGCCTACTATCTCCAATATAAAAACGTACGCGCTGAATATGTAAAAAATATTTGGAAGATCGTCAATTGGAAGAATGTAGAAGAGCGTTATTTACGGGCTAAAAAGTAGCCGATTTGTTATATTACATCGTTATAAAGTAATTACGAGACAAAGGATTTGTTATGGGTTTGTTTTCCAGACATAAGCCGAAGATTAAAATCCAGACCACCAAAAAAGATGGTTATAGCGGCTGGGTGAAGTGCACGTCCTGCCACGAGCTCATCCATGCCAACGAGTTGGAGCAAAACCAGCATTGCTGCCCCAAGTGCGATTTCCATTACCGCCTTTCAGGAGTGCAGCGCGTCGAGCTGCTCGCCGATGAAGGCAGTTTCCAAGAGATGTTCCAACAGTTTAAACCGATGGACCCCTTGGAATTCGTCGACTCCGAGGCCTACAGCAAACGGATTACAAGCGCTCAAAAGAAATCGGAACGGGATGAAGGCGCCATCGTAGGCAGCTGCACGATCAATGGAATGCCGATTGCTCTCGGCGTCCTCGATTTTAGTTTTATGGCCGGTTCGATGGGTTCGGTCGTGGGAGAAAGGCTCACCTGCATCATCGAGTACGGCATTGAAAACAATCTTCCCGTGGTCCTTGTTTCCGCTTCCGGCGGCGCAAGAATGCAAGAGTCGATCCTTTCGCTCATGCAGATGGCGAAAACATCTGCAGCCCTCGCCAAACTCAACGAAAAGAAACTCCCCTATATTTCTATTCTCACCAATCCAACGACCGGCGGCGTGACAGCTTCCTTTGCCTCCCTAGGCGACGTCATCATTGCAGAGCCTGATGCGCTCATCGCTTTTGCAGGGCCTAGAGTCGTGGAACAGACCATTGGCCAAAAGCTGCCGGCCGGCGCGCAAAAATCAGAATTTCTTTTAGAAAAGGGAATGATCGATTGCATTGTAAATAGACATGAACTAAAAGCTAAGTTGTTCACTCTCTTGGAGAGTTTAACGGGCAACGACCGGATTTACCACGCTCCTTCAGAACTCAAGATTCTGTATGGACAATCTCTCGGTAAAATGCCTCAGCGTTTGCAAGAACTAATGACCATGTCCATTGTAGAAGAGATTGGATCGTATGCAAAAGATTGAAATTCCCGTTCTCGCTCACGACAATGTCGAACTGCCGAACCAGGCTTCGGAAAGCGCCGCAGGAGCGGATGTCCGCGCCCACATTACTGAAGAAATTTCCATCGAACCAGGCACTTCAAAGCTCATTCCTACTGGAATCCGTTTGGCTATCCCTCCCGGCTTTGAGATCCAGATCCGCCCGCGCAGCGGCCTCGCTCTAAAACATCAGATCACCGTGCTCAACTCGCCCGGGACGATTGATGCGGACTACCGCGGAGAGATCGGCGTCATTCTCATCAATCATGGCAAAAGCGTCTTTACCGTTACACCGGGCATGCGCATCGCCCAATTTGTCCTCGCCCCTGTAGTTCATGCGATCTACGTCAGGGAAGAGAGCCTTGCGACAACTTCACGCGGAGAGGGCGGTTTTGGCCATACAGGAACGCATTAAAGTCCGGATCGCCGCTGCTTTCGACGACTTAAGAAAATGTTTTAAACGAGAAGAGGCTATGGCCATCCTGAAATACTTAGATCCTCAGCTTGTCCTTTTCGTACAAGCCGATAAGCGCGATGAAGTATTAGAACTGCTCGTCGACGCCCTCGACAAAGCGGGCAAGCTCCAAGACAAAAACCTCTTTCACCAAGCCATTCTAGAGCGAGAAAAAATCGTCTCGACCGGCATCGGCATCGGCGTCGCTGTCCCCCACGCCAAACAAGAGGGCTATACAGATTTCTTTATCGCGATCGCCATCCAAAAGCGTCAAGGGATCGAGTGGAATGCCATCGACGGCGCCCCTGTGCATCTCGTCTTCATGATCGGCGGACCCGACAACCGTCAAACCGAATATCTCAAAATCCTCTCCCGGCTCACCGTAGCCATCAAAGACGAAGAGCGCCGCAAGAAGCTCCTCGCCGCCACCTCCCCCGCCCAAGTCATTGCTCTTTTCGAAGGGTGTTAGTTCATCTCCCCTCATTAAAAAATAATTGTGGCAATAAAATGCGTTAATCGCAAGAATGAGACCGCGCCCTCCGTATGTATTGGTTGGGTTTGCTACATTATTAAGGTAGGATTATGGATTTAAAGATTAAAGATGTTGCAGAACTATTGAGAGTATCCGAAGTGACTATCCGAAGATGGTTGAACGATGGGAAGATTCCTGCCTATCGGATCAATCACCAATACCGCTTCAGCCGTATTGAGATCGAAAAGTGGATGCTCGACTGCAAACTCAAACCAGAAACCCTCCTCTATCCCGTCGGAGAAAGACCCGAGGAAGATGCAAAGCAAGGGCAGCAGCAATTTGGCCTCTACCGCGCGATCAATAAAGGGGGCATCCTCTATTCCGTTCCCGGCGCCACTAAAGAAGAGGTGATCCGCACCAGTATGAAACAGATCGCCGGACGCTTGAACCTCGATGCCGATGTGATCTCTGAACTGCTCCTCGACCGGGAAAATCTCATGCCGACCGCCCTCAATCATGGCGTCGCCGTTCCACACACCCGCGATTTTCTCCTCCAGAGCCCCTATGACGTTGTCGTCGTCGCATTCCCAGAAAAACCGATCGCCTACGGCGCTCTCGACGGCGAACCGGTCCATACGCTCTTTTTCTTATTCGCGACCTCCGACAAGCGGCACCTCCATCTACTCGCCAAGCTCGCGCACTTAAGCAGCCAGCCGAAAGCGCAGAAACTTTTCCGCACTGCAGCGTCCTCTCAAGTCATTCTAGATTACGTGCGAGATTGGGAAGGTATCATTCCGGCGGCCGTATAAAATTAACAGGCCGGTATCCTTACCGGCCTTTTTCCTCTGAAGTTTGGGCTTACGAATTAGAATAATTTTTGAGTGTGATGTCATTAGCGGCTTCATAGATCCGCTTCACGCCCCAAGATTTGAAAAATTGGATGAGAGATTGGTTCCAGCTTTCTGGTAAAAGCTGCTGAACATGATGGCTCAGCCAAGCTGCCCAAGATGAATCCTTGTCTCCCAAAAGTGAAACATTCATCCCGACCAAATCCTGATTTCTTTTCGCAAACTTGCGCAACACCTTTTCATATTCAGCAAATGCGACCCTATGATCTCCTTGGGCCTCCGCAAGCTCGCCCGCAAGGACATAGGCTCCTACAATCGCAAGGCTTGTACCCTGTCCAGATAATGGCGAAGGAGCATAACCGGCATCTCCGACCAAAACGACGCGCCCTTCTGACCAATGAGGCATATGGATTTGCGCAGCGTAGTCAAAATAAAAATCGGGAGCCTCCTTCATCTCTGCAAGCAAGCGCGGAACTTCCCATCCCACATGTTTGAAGGCCTCTTCCAACAGTTTTTTTTGCTCGTTTGTATTGCGCGGGTCAAACCGTAACGGTTTCGAGGAAAATGCGAACCCCGCTTTTGCATTGAGATCTCCTCGCGAACTATAAACGTTAACAAATTTGTGAGGCTCAAAATATTCAATTTCCCACTGATCTAAATTCAAAATATTGGGAATGGTGTACACGGAAATATAAAGGCCGAGTTCCTGCAGAAACTGGGATTCCTCCCCGAAAGCTAATTTCCGCACGGTCGAGTGCAATCCATCCGCCCCCACGACAAGATCAAATTCTCGAGGCGCATTTTTTTCAAATGCAACATAGACACCCTCTTCGGTCTGCGAAATCTCCGTAATACAATCTCCAAAAAGACATTCCACATCTTCTAGCTGCCGGAACAAAATCTCGCACAGACTGCCGCGCATGATCTCCATGTCTCCCTCAACCCGTCCGCCGCACAGATCCGCACTCACGTCCGATGAGTTCTTGCCTGAACTGTCTACAAACGTGGCCCCTCGCATATCTGTCTGCCCTTCATAAACCAGGGAATAGGTCCCCATACGCTTTAAAACCTCTAAAGCAGCCCCCCGAATATCGATTTTGTAGCCTCCCGTGCCCAGGATAGGGCTTCTTTCGACCAAGGTTGGGGTAAACCCCTGCTGCTTCAGCAAGTGGGCAAGGCTAAGGCCTGCAACCCCCGCCCCGGAAATGAGAACACGCTTGTTTGTCATCTTGACCTCCTCTCTGCTCTGTTGTGTTTCCGCCCGACCGAATAAGGGGAGCGATAGAAAAACCAGGATCATTCTTAAATAGTTGATATTCATGCATTTCCTCCAGGCTATAACATTTAAATTCTTCCTAATACCATGGATTATATCAAATCGACCGACCGTCGGTCAACAGCAAAATAGATTGACCGCTAGGGACTTAGCCTTATAATGGAATTAACTGAGGGTGAGCGCATGGCCAGGGTTGTAAAGAAATTCGAAGATCGAAGGGCGGATATCGTGAAGGCTGCCCGCCGCCTGTTCCAGACCAAGGAATATCAGAAGACCACCATGCAGGACGTCATGGAGGTCCTAGGGATTGCTAAAGGCACCATTTACCACTATTTTAAGTCGAAGGAAGCCCTTCTTGCAGCAGTGATCGAAGACATCGTCGATCAGAATATTAATCATATGCAAACGTTAGTCAAAGAGGCGAAAGGCAATGCCTTACAAAAAATGAAGCTTCTTGTGAAAACCGGGAACATTGCGGAGGAGAATAAGACTCTTTTAGACCACCTTCATCAGCCCGGCAATGACGCGATGCATACACGGCTTCTCGCTGCCACTTTAGTTAAACAAGCGCCTCTCTATGCCGAACTGATCCAACAAGGTTGTGATGAGGGGCTTTTTACAACAGAAGCGCCGCTTGAATGTGCAGAATTCATTCTTTCTGGGATACAGTTTCTCACTGATGTGGGGATTTATCCATGGACGCAGGAGGATTTGACGCGCCGGATACTAGCCTTTCCAAAACTCATCGAACAGCAACTGCAAGCACCGCCCGGATCCTTTCAGTTCCTCGTTGACCACATGGAGCAAGATAGGTAATTAACGGATCAGGGCATGGATCGCGTCTTCGACGAGATCGATCCCTGTCAGTGCGATTTTTTGGGTGAGTTCTTTAGGCAACCCTTTCAGATTCCGTTTTGGCAAAATGCATTGCCGAAATCCCATGTGAATGGCCTCTTTGATCCGGCTCTCGATCCGCGGGACGCTGCGCACTTCGCCCCCAAGCCCTACTTCTCCCAAGATCACCGTTTCATGATGGATCGGCTTATTGCAAAATGAAGAAGCGACCGCCATCAAAATTCCGAGATCGATCGCCGGTTCGACGATCTTCATCCCCCCCGCCACCGAAACGAACACATCGCAATGATGCAACTGATAGCCCATCCGTTTTTCTAAAACGGCCAGCAGCAGCGCAAGCCGATTTTGGTCCAAGCCTGTCGATCTGCGCGACGATGTGGGAAACGCCGAGGCGGCGACGAGTGCCTGCACTTCGATCAAAATCGCGCGCGTCCCCTCGATTGTGGGAATGACCACCGAACCGGAGACCTCTTTCACCCGCTCCTCTAAAAAAATCTCCGAAGGGTTAGTCACTTCTCTGAGCCCTTCCGCATGCATCTGGAATAGGGCGACATCATCGGTCGGCCCAAAGCGATTTTTCACTGCGCGCATGATCCGGTAGCCATGCTGCCGGTCCCCTTCAAAATCGAGCACAGTGTCGACGATATGCTCCAAAACGCGGGGGCCTGCGATCTCTCCCGATTTGGTGACGTGGCCAATGAGGAAGGTGGAAATGCCGAGCCCTTTGGAAATGTGCATGCACTCGGTAGCGATCTCGCGCACCTGGGTCACCGAGCCGGGCGCCGAGGGCAGCTCGCCTTTGTACACAATCTGCACGGAATCGATGATCAAAATGTCTGGCTTTAAGCGGTCGATGTGGATCTTAATATTGGAAAAGAGGGTTTCGCTGAGTAAAAAGAGGTGGTCGCTTGTCGCCTTCAAACGACGCGCACGGAGCGAGGTTTGTTCGACAGATTCTTCGCCGCAGACGTAAAGGACGATCAGCCCCTGCTCGGCAAGCGCATGAGAAATTTGGAGCATCATGGTCGATTTGCCGATGCCGGGATCGCCGCCGATCAGCGTAAGCGATCCTGAGACCAATCCGCCCCCGAGAAGCCGGTCAAACTCTTGGATTTTCGTCGAGATGCGGGGGAAATCTGCAGGGTTCACATCTTTGACGCGCATCGGCTGGGCTACTTCGCGCACCATCGATTCAAAGCGGCGCTCTTTTTCCTGGATCTCGACCTCTTCCTCTAATGTATTCCATTGCTTGCAGACGGAGCAGCTGCCGGCCCATTTGACTTGCTTGTGGCCGCATTCTTTACAACACCAGACGGTCTTTTGTTTAACCATGGATTTTCCCCAATGCATTTTCCGCAGCGGACTGCTCAGCCAGTTTTTTGGACGGCCCCTTCCCCTCACCCACTTCCTCATTATCGATCACAACGACGATATGGAACTCTTTGCCGTGGTCGGGCCCCTCTTCTTTGATCACTTTGTAGACCGGAGGCTTTTGGTGCTTTTTCTGAGAATAATCTTGCAGCTCCGCCTTCCAATTCCGCGCAGGTTGCGCAATCATCTGCTCAATGTCCGTGGAAAAATTTCCCAAGAAAAATCTGCGCGCCTCTTCCATACCCCCATCGATATAGATAGCGCCGACGAGCGCCTCAAAAAGATCGGCCAAAATCGTTTCTCTGCCGCGCCCCTCGTTCATCCTTTCGCCTTTCCCCAAAAGCATATGGGACGCAACTCCGAGCTTCAAAACATACTGCATGCACGCAGGCGCTTCGACAATTCTTGAGCGAAGCAGCGAGAGCTGTCCTTCGGGATGGTTGGGCAGATGATGGTAGAGGTAATCGGAGACGATGAGCCCAAAAACCGAATCGCCTAAAAATTCTATCCGCTCGTTATGCTCCTTCATCACATCGCGGTGCTCATTGAAAAACGAGCGGTGGACAAAGGCGAGCGCCAGCAGGTTTTTATTATTAAATGTATAACCTAGGCACTCCTCAATCAGAGGGATTTGCTGGATCAGCGATTCTAGATGGCTCATAAATGTAAGGATAAAGAGCAAAGGCTTAGATTACAACTGATTCCTGAGGGTATCAAATAAAATTTTACAGCCTCAAAACCCCTTGTTTATTTATTGATAAACACGTAGTCTCTACCCAATGAAAACCAATCCTCATTACCAGGAACTCAAGCGCGAATATATCTTCCCGATTATTGAGCGGAAGCTTGAAGAGCTTAAGGCAAAAAACCTGGCTCGCGCGGTGATCAACTTAGGCATCGGCGATGTGGCTCTCCCCCTTGCGCCCTCGATCGTTTCCGCCATTTGCAAAGCGGTAGAGGAAATGGGGCAGACCACCAAGGGCTACGCTCCCTCCGAAGGCTATCTGTTCTTGCGCCAGGCGATCGCGGACAATGAGTTTGCCCACGTTGCCATCGGCCCCGAGGAAATTTTCATCTCCGATGGCGCCAACAGCGACGCCGCCAACATTCAAGAACTTTTTTCTGTCCACTGCACCGTCGGCATCACCGACCCCACCTATCCTGTCTACCTCGACACCAACATCATGGCGGGACGCGGCGATAAAATAATCTCTATACCCTGCACGGAAGCCAACCGTTTTGTCCCTCAGCCGCCCGAAGTCCACTGCGATTTCGTCTACCTCTGCTCTCCGAACAACCCGACCGGCGTGGCGATGACCCGGGACGACATGAAAATGTGGGTCGACTGGGCGAAAAAAACAGGAGCCGTCCTCCTCTACGACAACGCCTATGAAGCGTTCATCTCTTCCCCAGACGTTCCCAAAACAATTTTTGAAATTGACGGCGCCAAAGAGGTGGCTGTCGAGTTCCGCAGCTTTTCTAAATCGGCGGGATTTACCGGCCTCCGCTGTGCCTACACAATCCTTCCCAAAGGCCCCCTCCACGCGTTGTGGACCCGCCGCCAATCGACAAAATCTAACGGCGTCGCCTACCCGATCCAGCGCGGGGCCGAGGCGGTCTTTTCACTGCAGGGCAGAAAAGAGACCCGCGCCCAGGTTGCTACCTACTTAGCGCAAGCGCACACGCTCCGCGAAGGCCTGCTCCAGCTCGGCTATACCTGCGCAGGCGGCGTCGACGCGCCCTACATTTGGTGGAAAACACCAGGCGGCCTCACCTCCTGGGAATTTTTTGATCGCCTTTTAACAGAGTGCAACCTCATTTCCATTCCGGGCAAAGGATTTGGTCCGCACGGAGAAGGCTACGTGCGCCTCTCTACATTCACCACCGCTGAGCACGCCCAAGAAGCTCTGCGAAGAATCAAGGACCTATAAGATGCGTTACACCACGTCTTCCGAACACCAAGACTACTTTTCCAAACAAGGGATGATCGAATTCGAAGAGCTGCTCTCTGCAAAAGAGATCGAAGAGTTGGAGATGAAAACCGAAGAGCTGCTCGCCAAAAGAATGGCTTGCACGCCTGCGAAGCTCGAATACCAAACGGCAAAAGATCTTTTCCTCGCAGGACGCAATCTGTGGAGAGAGGATGCGCTCATCAAAAAAATCGTGATGCACCAGCGGTTTGTCGACCTCGCCTTTTCTACGCTGCACGCTCCACGCTTGCGCCTCGCCTACGATGAATGTATCCGCACCGGAGCCACAGGCGGCGCCATTTTCAACCATTCCTACAGTTTGCAAGGGATCAGCTGCTTCCAATCGATCGTGTGCGGCTTCCTCATCAAACTGTGCGATACAGAATCTCCAATCCCCTTTCCGCAAAAAAAAGGGAGCGTCCTCTTCTTTAAAGGCTCGACACTCTTTCCGTGGGATAACCTCTTTGAAACTCCCCACCAGCGGCATCTCTTGATCGCCTACGGCTCGCAAAAGCTCATCTACACCTTAGAAAAAAACGATCCCCACACGCACGCTCTGAAGAGAGAGGGCTACGTCTTCGGCGATCTCTTGGCAAACACCACACATCCCGCATTAGGCTTGCGCTAAAATTCTTTTTATGTGAGATATCTCATTAAATTGGAGATATTCATGCAGCCTCACATCATCCCCTTAGAAGAACCTTATATCCTTTATAATGACAGAAAAATGCTCAACTTCTGTTCGAGCGATGCTCTGTGCCTCAGCCACCATTCGGAACTGAAAAAAAATGCGATGAAATACATCCTCCAATACGGAGTCGGAGAACTCTCCAGCTTGTATCCCGAGGGCTATCTCGATTGCCAGCGCCATCTCGAAGAAAAACTTGCCACTCTTCTAGGAACAGAAACCTGCCTGCTGTTTGCCACGAAGGCCGACGCGCTCCATCTGCTCACCGCTTCCTGCCCCTCGTATCTCTTCGTCGAATCGCTCTCTAAAACCGGCACATTCAGCTCACTGGACATTTCGAAACATCCCCACACCATCCTCTGCGTCGATGATTCTTATGCGCTCGGAACGCTCGGCATCCAAGGGATGGGACTTGCCGCGCACCACACAGGCGTCGATCTTATTTTAGGGACCTTCGCCGGCGGCTGCGGCTCGAGCGGCGGCTACCTCGCGTGCAGCGATGCAATGAAAAAATCGTTGATGCAAAGCTCTGTATGGATCCCTTCGATGCCTTCGCCCGCCGTACTGGGCGCCATCGATGCCGCGCTCGATCTTGTCCCGCAAATGGAAGGAGAAAGAAGACGCCTCGAGCAGCGCTCCCACTACTTGCGCCATCAGTTACAAGAGATTGGCTTTTCACTCGGTTCTTCAGGAGCGCACCGGATCCCGATTCACCTAAAAACAGAAGAAGAGGCCGAGGAGCTGCGACTCGCGCTCTTTGCCGCAGAAATCCTCGCGCTCCGCTACGGATCGACGTTGGTGCTGGCCCTCAACATTCTCCACACCCCCGATCATCTCGGCGAGCTGGCAGAAGCGCTCATGACGGCGCATTTTTCATCGGAAGAGATGGAGCCCGCTTTTTCTTTGGCGAGAGTGAGACAATCTTCAACGGAAGCTCCTCTGAGATAGTTGCCGAGCAGTGTGATGCGCGGAAAACGCTGGCTAAGTTTTTTCTCAAGCGTTGCATCAATGGTCCACTACGCAGCACATCGGGGTATGCCACCCCTCCGGAGATATTGACATGCTATTACAAAGCGGCACTCGATCTCCCCTGCGAATTGCCTCTGGAAGCAATGCAACCGTCCGCTGAACCGAAGGAAAATGGCTAAAAAAGACGTTTGGGCCAGTGGGCACTATGACCCTTTGGCGGGTGGGATCGGTTTGGTCAATTCTCTGTTCTCCCCTGCACCTACGGATATATTGCATTAGAGAAGCAAACTTTCTACACTCTGTATTGCGCTGGGTCGATTGATCCTGCTGACCGGGACTTTGAGAAGCTCTTTCTGGTTCAATTTCTTGATCAAGGCGTTCTAGATATCTATCAATGTCAAATTCTGTTGTAGGGGTCGGATAGTTTTCGCAAAGCCATCGACAAAATCTTTTGGTGAGAAGAACGTCTTCCTGTGTAAAATTTCCCAGTGGCGTTGGAAAAGCGATCGGCAACTGAACTCCTAATTTTTCAAAGATTGATCTAGGAGAACAACCCGGACCCCAAGCGAACTGAATACAGCGCACTGTAGACGGATCAACACAGATCGCATGAAGAAAGGGGGCCAAGACATCATTCATTCGCATGTTCTCTATTAGACTTGCAAAATATTTAATTTCATTTCTCAAATAGCCATACTGATAGGGACTATTCAGCGCTCTCTGTATCTCGACATCAAAAGTGGCGTCATTATCCATGATTGTGTTAAGCCATCGGTGAAATCTTTTCACAGCAAGCAGATCCCAACGGCTGAAATTTGCATCAACTTCCGGCAAAATAATGGGATATCTCGCTGAGCCGCCAGGGTATCTCGTAAGAGCAATCCGTCGCAAAGATTCAATGACGGCCGTAGTATCTCCGGTTCTTAGAAAATCACGAAGACCTTGGTCAATGAGGGCCGTATCATCGGACTGAACCAAATCACAATAATCGGCTAACACGTTATTGAGCGCAAGATCCTCCGCTAACCTGTTAACCATTGTAAATATTTGGTCTGTGTTTGCGGAGAATCCACCATTGCTGTGGATATAATTTGTTGTCCAACCCAAAAGTTCACTGATTTCGGAAGTATGTTTTCCGAGCTCACCCCGTACTTGGACAAGGCGTGGGCTGCCATAGAGATAGTGAGAGAGAGATCCAAATTCAACACATGTGCGCTCCCTTCCAACTGCAGCTCGAAAACTTTCCATGACCTGCTGGGTGTAGCGATCACTACGCCCACCGACATCTATAGGAGCGATATTGGGAGGAGCGGCATCGGATGCTCTTGAACAAACCAAATAGCTGTAGACTTGCTGCAATAACTCGATGATGCTAGTCCAGATTTTATTGATTATAACGATTAAACATCTCCAAGACGCTGCAAAGCATTCGTGGGTTGCCGCGGTCATTGTCACTGAAGGTCCTACGTGTGGTGCGGGAATTACGTTCATGAAGTCTCCTCGATGTAATTGCGAAAGAGGCTAAACGAGATAAAGTTTTTTGTACAAGCCTAAACCGCTGGGGTAAAGAGCAGGTCTCAGCTTCACGTCTTAGAGAATGCGGCTTTTTCTTTAGCGAGAGTGAGGCAGTCTTCGACGGACGCTCCTCTGAGATAATTGCCGAGAAGCGTAATGCGCGGAAAACGCTGGCTAAGTTTTTTCTCAAGCGTTCCGATGAGCGCTTGATGGCCGAGCCGGTATTGAGGAATCGCACCCGCAGCATGGTTCACATGGATCACATCAGGCGCTCTGCTTAGGTGCAGATGTTTTTTTAACGCGTCCAGAGCTGCTCGTGCGGGATCGGCGACTCCCTCTTTGACCATCACGGTCAAACGCGTGTAGGGCTGAACGGGAAAAATATCGGAATCGAATACCACGCCTAAAATCTCTTCCTTCTCCTGCGTCGGCACAAGATAGCCAAATCCCTTCACAGGCAGCGGCTGATCTAAGTAGCCCACATTCACCACCGTTATTCCCCGCATCTTTATCTGGCCGAACAATGCGGCGATTTCTGCGTCTAACGGCTCAAAAAGCGCAGCCATTACCGGAGGGGACAAAGATGTGTAGAGATGGCTGGCGACGAAGGAATCGGCGGCTGTAATCACCTCTACGCCCTGCTCGCTATATTTAAGCTGGACCACTTCTTGATTATAGCGGATCGGCAGCCGCACAGCGAGCGCATCGACAAGCGTCTGCGCTCCGTCTTCAAACGAGACCATCGAGGTCTTCGACTTCTTCTTTTTTAGGAGGGCTTTGGCAATCGAGCCATACTGCAACTCCCATTTTTTCACCGCGGGAAAGCAAGCGCTCATCGACAGCTCGTGAATATCGCCCGCATAAATGCCCAGCGTCATCGGATCAAAAAAGAGCGAAGCGATCTTAGGACTAAACCGCCGCACCGCAAAATCGAAGATCGTCTCTTCCGTTTCGCTCGGAGGGACGCGCCACTCGCTCAGGAGTGCAGGCAGCATCAGGTGCACCGGAATTTTTTTCAGCTGCCCGTTTCTGACGATGTATCTTTTCTTCGCTGCCTTATCGGAAACGATCAGCTGTTTATCTATGCCCAGTTCTTTGGACAGCTCTAAGAAACAAGAATGCTGTCCCACGCGAAAAGTGCGCGGCCCGCGCTCAAATTGAAAATTGCCGCGGTCCGTGTGGATCCAGCCGCCGGCCCTTCCGGTTCGCTCTAAAATTATGATTGGAGTAGACTGATTATTTTTAGTCAGCTGCCATGCCAGCGATAAGCCCGAAATGCCAGCTCCTAAAATGCAGATATGTTTTGTCATAGGAGGAATATTAATGGAACGACGAGAAGAAATCATCGCCTTTTTAAAAAATTTACGCGAAGAGATCATGACCGCATTCGGCGGTTATGAAAACTACGCCTGCTTCGAGCGGACGCCTTGGACCTACCACAAAGGAGTCGGCGGCGGAGAGATGGGCGTGATGCGCGGACAATTTTTTGAAAAGGTCGCGGTCAATTGGTCGGGCGTCGGCGGCGACAACTTCCCGATGAAAGATGGCTCCGGCCCCTTCTTTGCGACAGGGATTAGCCTGATCACCCATATGCACAATCCCCACGCGCCGACCGTCCACATGAACATCCGCTATATTGAAACGGCGGAAGGGCACTGGTTTGGCGGAGGCTACGATCTCACGCCGATGGGATTTCCTTATCCCGAAGATACGGCCCATTTTCACCAAGTAGCAAAAGAAGCTTTGGGAGAGGAACGCTACGTAGAATTTTCCAGCAATGCGGCCAGCTACTTTTACATCCCCCACTGGAAAAAAGAGCGCGGCGTCGGCGGCATCTTTTTTGATCACTTCAACACCGGCGACTTCGAGAGCGACTTGGCCCTATGGAAAAAAGTGGGCACTACATTTTTGCAAACCATCCTTCCCATCTACCGGCGCCGCATCAACCAGCCGTTCACGCCTGAGGACCGAGAAGTGCAGCTCAAGATGCGCGCCCACTACGTCGAGTTCAATTTGCTCTACGACAGAGGCACGCAGTTTGGCTTCGCATCGGGCGGCAACCCGGAGGCGATCCTCTGCTCAATGCCTCCCTTAGCGAAGTGGTAATCAATAAAAAAAATCGAACAATTTCCATTGTATTGAATCCGAATTCTTCGCTAGACTCTAACCACTTAAGCGATTAGTCGCCGGATGAGCGTAACCTTTGAAAAATTGCGGCACCTACTTAATCTTGAACGGGTGTTTTAGAAAACAAAAATAGCAATTAAGGGATCTTATGGCAACCAACATTCCTCCACAAAGTTTTGCAGTTAGCACGAGTTCTCCAAATCTATCCAGAGGCGCGGAACTCGCACCCACTCCAAATCGTTGCGCACTAGCTTGGGTCCCCAACTTTCTTCGAGACTTCGGAGCCTGGTTATTTTCGGCGTTGCAAACATCTTGGTCATGGACTGTTTCGAGTTGTTCCTGCGTGGTGAACTTGCTGTACTCTGTTCTAAGTCTACCAGGCCTCCTATTTAGCCTCGACTCACAGAATCGATCCACTCGTCTGACATCAGAAAATAGTGTACCGGCAACAATTTCACAAAGCACAACAAATCAGATGATGGGGCTGCGCATACTTGAAAATCAAAATATTTCAACCCTAGAAAATAGGGATGCCGTAATTACTTCCTCTGTCCCTCTTGATATGGCAGCCGCTCTGAAAACGCTTAATGAGCGTGGTATCTTAATAACCCCAGAAATTAGGACTGTTTTAAGAACCAACAATGACCCCATTAAAATGACATCTGTGCTAACCCCACTCCAGCGGCATGGCATTCTAACCCTAGAAAATATTGAGGCCGTAACAACTTCCCCTCTCCCCGATCATATGACAGCCGCCCTGGACGTGCTTAATCAACGTGGCATCTTAACTCCAGAAGTTAGAACTGCTTTAAGAACCGCCAGGGATCCTGCTAGGATTGTACCCGCGCTAGAGCAACTCGAACAGTTTGGGATTCTAAATACAGAAAACATAACCGCTGTGGCAACAGCCGCTGAACCCGCAGGAGAACTATCGTGCTACCTTACCGCACTCCATGAAGCAGGTATTCTAACTCCAGAAATTCGTGAAGCATTGAGAACTTCACTGAATCGAGAACCTCTATTTAGGAATTATCGCTTTACGGAACTAAATGTAGCGCTAAGTATGCTACATGAGGATGAAATTCTAACCCCAGAAAACAGGGATGCGGTTCAACGATCTCCTGTTCCCATACTTCTTGCATCTGTTCTAAAACAAGTTAAAAGCGACCCCATTCTAACCGTATTAGAAGATAGAGAAGCTCTGATTGCTTCGAACGAACCGTTTTGGCTGTGTCTTGCCCTTTTCCAGCTCATTGAAGAGGGTATCCTAACATCAGAAAATCGTGAACTAACTGTACATTCCAAAAGTCCGGGAGATAGGGCGTACAATTTGGTACAACTGCACAAGGCTGCCATTCTGATCTCACCAGAAATTAGAAAGGCATTGAGCATTGCCGTTGAGCCTGACGAATTGCAATTAGGTCTGCTGGAACTCCAGAAAGCTAATCTCTTAACACCAGAAAACGAAAAGAGTATCCTATCCGCATCCGACCCCTTGTATTTTGCAATTTCTCTAAGAAGGGATAAAACACGCTGAAGCTTTCCGAAAAATATTGTGTTCCTATCTATACAACAGAGGCAAACCTCGTGTTTATCAATCCTTCAGATCCGACTATTCCACGATACATCGCGTTTTAGTCGCGACCAAAATACGATGTGTCGTTTTTTGGTCGGACTTATCTTATTTAATTTTAAATGCTTGCAGTTTTTAGCTAGCACACGACCGTTTTTTCGCTGACCGCTTTTCTAAACGTATTCCCTAAGTACAGAGCAACCGCCAACCACAGTGCGAGCAGCGGGAAACAGAGCACCCCGCTCATCGTGAGATAGTAGGCGCGTCCGGCGACGGCTCCAAAAGCGGTTTGAAGCGGAGCAAGAGACATGTTAAAAAATGATCCCGCCTGTTTTGAGGTGCGGGAGCCGAAGGTCTCCACCCAGGCCTGCGCCTTAAATTTCACATCGGGAGTTGTCGGAATATAGAGCTGCTTGAGGGCAGGCCCGTTGAGCGCATAATTGATCGCTTTGGAGCCAACCATCAGCGCAAATAAGAAAGTGAGAGAATCGAGGCTCATAAATCCGAGCAGCGCCCCGCCAATGATCACGGGCATCGCCGCCAAGGCCATTTTGACGCCTAAATATCGGGTGATGTTGCTAATCCCCAGAAGCAAGCAGAGCAAAGAGATCACATTCACGCTAGATCCGTAGATGCTTAAGTAATTGCTCAAGGCCACTCCGGAGTATTGGGAGCTGGCGGCAATCTTAAAGTTGAAATCGAAAATGGTCACCACCACCTCATAGATGAAGTTTGCGGCGAAGATGCCGAGGAGATACCGGTTTTTGAGGAGAAGTTTTAATCCCTCAAAAAAACCGGGCTCCTGTTTTTTCTCTTCGGCCTGTTCATTTTTTCCATGAAATGCGGCGAGCAAGTGTTTCGGCGTCACTTTTAAAAAGCTGCGCACGAGAGGAATGATCGCCAAGATGAGCAGGCCCAAACAAGCGGTGGACAGCGCATCGGTAGAAAGGCCAAGTCGGTGCGGCAATCCCCCAATTCCATAGGGTAGGATCACGCCGCCCACCTGGCCGATGGCAACGACGAGAGGAAATCCCTTTTTCGCAGGCGCCGCTTCGGTGGTGTCTGTGGCAAATGCCCAAAAGAGGGCGATCACGAGAGAGCCGAAGCTTTCCACAAATAGGTACCAGATGTAGCCGATGGCATGGGTCCCCGCCAAGAAAAGCGGAGAGCGCTGAGCGATGGCTTCTGCTGGCGCTTGAACAAAAAGAAAGAGCGCGCTGAAACAGAGAACGGCGATTCCATAGAACGTGGGAAGAATGAAGAGCATCCGCTCCCGAGAGGTCCGCTCTAAAAGTTTTGTATAGAACATCACCAAAGGCAACAGGGCGATCACGGAGATCGTTTTTGCAAACGGAAGCTGATACTTGCCGACCAGTTGGATAAAAAGGGCGTCTTTCAGAGGGCGGAGCGTCCAGTAGACGCCGATCATCAGGGCAAAGATGGCGCCCATTCGTAAAAATTTCTTGAATTCATCCTTTTCAAAGTTTCCAAAGTTGAACCGCGCAACCCATTGAAAAAATCGTAATACACTGCTCGTTTTATCCATAAAATTGCCTCCTTAATGAAATCAACAGAATAATCGGTGCGTTTATATTTGTATTGTCGATATAATTGATTATTCAAATCGAAAAAATCGATTTGAGAAACAGGAGGATTCTGTGGAAGAATGCGTGGTTCAATTTGAGGAAAAGGATTTGCAACGGATCGAAAACTCTCTAAGAAATTTGCGCATTGCCGACTTAGAACTATTCATCACGGCGGCCCACATGAAAAACCTGGGCAAATCGGCGCTCTTTCACCACCTCAGCCAAAGTGCGGCGAGCACCGCGATCAGACGCGTGGAATCGGCCTTTGGAATGTCTTTATGCATGCATGAAAAGCGTCAATTTGAGCTGACGCGCGAAGGACACATGCTGCTCCCCCGCGTAGAAAGCTGGGTCAAACAGATACGGGACTTAATTGTTTCTAAGGACCAAATTCCGATACGTCTCGTGACGACGCACGCCATTGCGCAGATCGCCGTCCCCGCGCTGATCTCGTCCGACTCGATCGATTTCAAGCACATGCGACCCGATCACGCCTACGCGGCAATCCTGCACGGCGAAGCTGATATCGCTTTAGTTTTAGATAATGCTCCTTGGAAGGGAGTCATTGCCGCTGAAATTGGAAAGGGATATTTTCAACTCTATTCGCGAGAAGCAGAGGCTACTTTGAGGCCTGTCCTTCTCCCTGAAGATCAAATGGAAGTGTTGTCGCTGCAGCAGAGCTGGCAGCAAGCGCACGGATATTCGCTGCCGGTAAAATCGCGCATCCCCAGCTGGTCGCTGATCGCCCACATTTGTTCAGAATCCGATGAGATCGGATTCTTGCCCGACTTTTTGGCGAAAAAATCGGGGCTGCATCCCGTACTGTGGCAACCGGCTGCTTCTACCTATCGCGTTCTTGCGATCTACCGAAATCCTGGGAAACATTTGCACGAGCGGTTCGATCAGATGCTGCGCACACTGCGGACCGTATTCACGATAGCTTAGGACTGAGAATCAGACCCCAAACTGCCGTTTTACTGAACCGGCCAATTGTTCATGCGCGGTATTGAGCAAAGGTGCTCCGTGTGCACTGAGAAGATGCCGAAACGGCAGTTGCAGCAATCTTAAAAAATCACTGGCTTTTACACTACAGGCATTCGCCCAAAAACTGATAGCGGCCGGCCCTATCATGTCCGTTTCTTTATGCATCTTGGCTGTTTCTGCATTGAAAAATGGATCTACATCCAGCCAATTTTTCACACTGTCGCAGGTGATGAGGATACCGCCCTCTTGTGCGATAAGCAATGTCCCCTCGGGAAAGGCTGCGGACTCAAATACAAATAGAGAACATCCCGGAAAAGGCATGGGGCCTCCAACGCGCATCTCTACATCCATGTGCGTCGGGCCTCCGGCCCCGCAGTCTTCTTTCATCCCTTTTAAAGACCACAATTTGGCTTTGTATTTGTGCTGATAAAAGGCGTCGTCCTGTCCATGAAAAGCCCCTAATCTAACAATGTTTTTCACTGTTCCCAACGCATCCAACTGTTTAAGCCCGGCAGCATCTAATTGGATCGTGTTGATCAGTGTAAGCTCATTCCCATGACGGAGGATCGTCATATTGCTGGAGTGTTGGATCACTGCGCCCTCATGCTCCGTAACGCTGGTGCCGATGACGTAATAGACATGCTCGAATATTTTTTCGATTTCCTTATGCGGAAGGGAGGAAGAATGGCTACACATGACTAAAGACTCCTAGTAATCGTAGAGACAAATAGTTTGACATTCTCCACGGGAGTTCCTGGAAGGACGCCGTGTCCTAGGTTTGCAATAAATCCCTTGTCGCCGCGCATCGAGTCGAGCAGCGCCAACGTCTCTTTTTCGACGATCTCAGGAGACATTTTTAAAATTTCAGGATCGAGATTTCCCTGCACGGCGATGGAGAAAGGCACCTCTTTCCGGATTTCGTGGAGCGGCCGCTGCCAATCAAAGCTGATCGCGGCTGGCTTTAGCTGCACGAGGTCGGAGGCCAGGTGGCTCGATCCGCGGCAAAATACGATCACCGGGACGGATAGCGCCGCAATCATCTCTTGGAGATATTTCACGGAAAAATCGAGAAATTGTTCGTGGGGCAGCGTGCCGGCCCAGGAGTCAAAAATTTGGATCGCATCCACTCCGGCCTGCTCCTGCATCTTCAAATAGAGGATGGAGGCCTGCGTGATCTTGGCGAGGAGCGCATGAAAACTCTCGGGATCGCGCGCCATCCACGCATGCGTTTTTTTCATATCGCCGATCATGTAGCTCGCAACGGTAAACGGGCCGCCGCAAAAACCGATTAGGGGCACGTTGAGCGTGGGCTTTAAAAGGGTGATGGTCTTTGTGACATAGGAAAGGGTCTCTTCTACGCTGCCGAGAGTTAGATTGTCGGAAGAGGTGACACAAGGCTCGATGAGGGGTCCGCGCCCTTCGGGAAACTGGAGCTTGAGCCCAAACGCTTCTGCGATGACCAAAATATCGGAGAAGAGGATCGCCGCGTCGACGCCAAGAATATCTAGGGGCTGGTGTGTGACCTGAAACGCGAGATCGGGCTCGTGAAAAAGCTGCCACAGCGTGTGCTTCTTGCGCAGGGCTTGATACTCGGGAAGGTAGCGGCCCGCTTGGCGCATGAGCCAGACGGGCGGTCTTTCTGTGTTTTCCCCTTTCAGGGCCTTTAACAACAGCGTATTCATTTTAAGATACGCCCCAAGATAGCATCAACGGTGAAACCAAATTCGTTCGCGAGATCGCTGATGGGGGCCGATTCGCCGAACGATTCGATGCTGATCGCAATCCCGTCTCTGCCGATCCACTGATGCCAGCCGAGAGCGACGCCCGCCTCGATGCTGACGCGCTTGCCGAGATCTCCGCCGACGACGCTTTCAATATAGTCTTTGCTCTGCACTTCAAAGAGTTCCCAGCAGGGCATGGAGACGACGCGGCAGGCTTTGCCCCGTTTTTCAAGGGCGCCTGCGACATCGAGCGCAAGAGACACTTCAGACCCTGTCGCAAAGAAGGTGAATTGGGGCGTGGCCGATTCTTTTTTGATGACGTAGGCGCCTTTGGCCATTCCTTGGTCGTAAGGGAGATGTGTCTGCGGCAGATCGGGCAGCGCCTGACGGGAGAGGATAATCGCCGTAGGGCCTTTATATTTCAGAGCGGCAATCCACGCCATTTTCACTTCCCAGTCATCGGCGGGACGGATCACCTGAAGTTTTGGGATCGCGCGAAGGGCTGCATAATGTTCGACCGGTTGGTGCGTCGGGCCGTCTTCACCGAGGAACACGGAATCGTGCGTAAATTGGTAGATCACATGAGCTCCCGAAAGGGCCGCGAGACGGATCGCATTGCGCATGTAGTCGGAAAACGTCAAGAAAGTTCCAACAAAGGGAACGATCATTTGAGTTTGAAAGAGGCCGGTCGCTATCGCCCCCATCGCAAATTCCCGGACGCCATACTTGATGTTGCGCGCGGTGAAGTTCGTCGCAGAGACGATCCCTAAATGTTTCATCATCGTGAGATCGGAGCAAGAAAGGTCAGCGGAGCCGCCGTAGAGATAGGGAAGCTTTTCTCCGAGAAGATTGAGTACGGATTGAGAAGCGGCGCGGCCTGCGATGGGGTTTTTGATCTCCAGTTTTGCGAGCGCCTGTTCGAGATCTGCGGGAACCGCTCTTTCTTTCATCTGCATAAATTGCTCGTAGAGATCGGGATTCCCCTGCTTGAAGCTGCGGAAGAGATCGTTCCAAGAAGATTCTAAAGCGGCCTCTTTGGGAATCTTGCCTTCAAAAAATGAATAGACAGATTGAGGGACATAGAAATCATCTTCGGGAAGCCCAAGCGCGATTTTAGTCGCTTTCAGTTCTTCCGCGCCCAGCGGCGATCCGTGCACTTTGGAAGTGCCCTCTTTGTGGGGAGACCCCTTGCCGATGATGGTGCGCATCATGACAAAGCAAGGTTTTTTTTGATTTTCACGGATCTCCATGAATGTTTTGTCCATTGCATCGAAGTCGTAGCCGTCGATCTCGTACACATCCCATCCGTACGCTCGGTAGCGGGCCTTCGTATCTTCGGAGCAGGACTCAGGGAGCGGGCCATCCAAGGTGACGTGATTGGCGTCATAGATGAGAACGAGGTTGTTTAGTCCAAGGTGTCCAGCGAAGGAAGAGGCCTCGGAAGAGATCCCCTCCATGATGCATCCATCGCCGGCCAAGCAATAGACTTTCCCATGGAACAAGGAAAAATTTTCACTATTGAATCTAGCGCCGAGCAGTTTTAGGCCGAGCGCTTGGCCCACGGCATTCGCAACCCCTTGTCCGAGCGGCCCTGTCGTCGCCTCAACCCCGTCTGTGATGTGAAATTCGGGGTGGCCGGGGGTCTTAGAGTGTAGCTGGCGGAATTGTTTGATGTCGTCCAAAGAAAGATTGAATCCGGCGAGGTGGAGGCATGAGTAGAGGAGCATCGAGCCGTGGCCCGCGGAAAGGACGAATCGGTCGCGGCCCAGCCATTTCGGATTTTTTGGATTGTGGCGCAGCAGCACTCCATAAAGATAGGCGCCAAACTCTGCGCATCCCATCGGCAGGCCGGGGTGTCCAGAATTTGCCATCTCGACGGCGTCCATCGAAAGGCATCGGATCGTATTGGCTATTTTACTCAGTTGCTTTTTAAGTTCCGCATCCATGAAAATCCTTTAGGTTTACTTAACAGTACAGTATATTTAAGCTCTGTTAGCTATAATCCCGCAAGGAAAAAGGACAAAGAGTATGATCTCGCAAGAAATACGACGTAAATTTTTAGATTACTTTAAGAAACAGGGACACGCTGTGATCCCCTCTTCCCCCGTGGTGCCCCACGACGATCCTACCCTCCTCTTCATCAACGCGGGAATGAACCAGTTCAAAGACGTCTTTCTAGGCAAAAGCCAGCGCAGCTATAATAAAGCGACCACCTCCCAAAAATGTATCCGCGTTGGAGGCAAGCACAACGACCTCGACAACGTCGGCCACACCTCCCGCCACCTGACCTTCTTTGAAATGCTCGGCAACTTTTCTTTCGGCGATTATTTTAAAAAGCAAGCGATCCAATACGCGTTCGAAGTGACAACAGAAGTTTTTGGATTTTCTACCGATGATCTCTGGATCACCGTCTTCGAAGATGACGACGAGGCGTTCGAACTCTGGCGCGCCCACATGCCTGAAAAACGGATCGTCCGCATGGGGGAAAAAGACAACTTTTGGGCAATGGGCGACACGGGACCTTGCGGCCCTTGCTCCGAGCTCTATTTCGACCGCGGCAGCAAATATGGCAACGGCACCTCACCGAAAGATGACCCCACCGGAGAGCGCTACCTCGAGTTCTGGAACCTCGTGTTCATGCAATTCAACCGCGACGCCTCTGGAACGATGACTCCCCTTCCCAAACAATCGATCGATACCGGCGCAGGGCTAGAACGGGTCATCTCTCTGAAAATGGGGGTTGATTCGGTGTTCGGCACCGACATTTTGCGCAGCCTGATCGCCGAAGTGGAACAGATCTCGGGTAAGAAATATGTTGAATCGAACAAAGCCGCCTTCCACGTGATCGCCGACCACATCCGCTCCCTCAGTTTTGCGATCGCCGATGGCGTCCAGCCAAGCAACGTCGACCGAGGCTACGTCTTGCGCAAATTATTGCGCAGAGCTGTCCGCTACGGAAGATTGCTCGAGATGCAAGAGCCCTTCCTCGCCCGAGTTCTTCCCCGCCTCGTCTCCATCATGGGGCCCGATTATCAAGAGCTCGTCGCATCCGAAGCCCGCATCGCAGAAATCCTCACCGGCGAAGAAGAGGCGTTCCTCCGCACGCTCAAGCGGGGCGGAAATATCCTTTCCAGCATCGTCGACCAGGCGGAAAAACGGCCCAATAAACAGATCAGCGGCGAAGAGGCGTTCAAACTCAAAGACACCTACGGCTTTCCCGTCGAAGAAATTCTTCTCATCGCCAAAGATGCCCACCTGGAAGTGAACCTCGACGCGTATGAACTGTTAGAAAATCAGGCCAAAGAAAAATCGCGCGCCGCAAAACAGACCCACAGCCAGATGGCCGAGGAGAATGTGTTCAAAGAGTATGCGCCGAACCTCTTCATGGGCTATGAAAAAACGGAAATGCCCAGCATCGTCAAAGCGCTGCTCGTCGACGGAAAATCGGTGAAGCAACTCGAAGCGGGTGAGGAGGCGCTCGTCGTCCTCGACCGCACTCCGTTCTACGCAGAAAAAGGGGGCCAAGTCGCCGATACCGGCGTCCTGTTCCATCCCCACACCCGTTTTGTCGTTAGCGGCTGTAAATCCCCCTATACCGACGTGATCGTCCACACCGGAACACTGGAAAACGGCACGTTGAAAGTGGGAGACAGCGTCACCGCGCTCGTCGACCATGAGCGGCGCCAACGGATCGCCAACCACCACACCGCCACCCACCTCCTCCATTGGGCGCTGCAAAAAGTGCTCGGCGAACACATCAAACAGGCGGGATCTCTCGTAGAGCCCGACCGTTTGCGCTTCGACTTCAACCATCACAAGCCGCTCTCCGCACAAGATCTACGGATGATCGAAGATCTCGTGAATGACAAGATCCGCGAGGATAAAGAGGTTAAATCGTATGAACTCTCTTACGATGAAGCGCAAAAACATCCCGACATCAAACAATTTTTTGGAGACAAGTATGGCTCCAAAGTGCGCGTGATCGATATCGACTACTCCAAAGAGCTCTGCGGAGGAACGCACACCCATCACGTCGGGACCATCGGCTATTTTAGAATCGCGAAAGAGAGCAGCATCGCCGCCGGCGTGCGCCGCATCGAAGCGATCTGCGGAAAAGCCGCTGAGGAATTCGTGCGGCATCAAGAAGAATTAGCGCTGCAAAAACAAGCCCAGCTCGCCGAAGAGATCAAGCATCTCTCCAGCCAACTCAAAATAGCGCGACGAGCCTCGCTGAAAGATCTCGCGAAAACGCTCGCAGAAAAAGTGGAGCAGGTGAATAGCACGCCGCTCCTCACCGCGGTCGTCGATGTCGCCAGCGATGAGCTTCCGCATCTCGCCGAAGATGTGGGGCACATTCTCCGCTCTTTTGTCCTCGTCCTTGCGATGAAAGGATCTGATAAGTGCCAGCTCCTTGTGAAAGTGAGCCCCGACCTTGTCGAAAAAGGGGTGCAGGCGGTAAACATCATTAAAGCGATCGCGCCTGCGATTGGCGGCAGCGGCGGCGGAAAGGCCGACAGCGCGCAAGCGGGCGGAAAAAACAGCGACGGGATCGCAGACGCCTTTGAACAAGCCAAACACCTCATTCAAAAATTGTGATACCAAGCCTAGAAAAGAAAGGCATATTTGAGCGCGTCAAAGCCACGGGAATCGCTGATCTTAGCGTGGCTTGTATTGCCTTAATACTAGCCGCGCTAAGATCAACGATTCGCGGGAGCTTTCACGTAGCTGAAATACGACTTTATTTTCTAGGATTGGTATGAATGCAAATTTCGAGCGGCTGATCAAGGACACAGACTCTCTTTTGATTGAAGAGCTATGGAATGCCCCCAAGGCGCTCCTAGCTCTTCAAGCCAGTACCGCCACGAAAAAAAATATCCTTCTCATCACCCAAGATCCGCGCCTCTTCGACGATTTTGGCTACTTTAGCAAGCACACCATTTTAGATTTTCCCTCGTGGGAAATCCTCCCCACTGAAGAAATCGCGCCGAGCCCCGATATCGTCGGAAAACGGTTTGAAATCTTGTACGCGCTCGCCAAAACGAAGGGCCCTCACATCGTCACCGCCTCTCTGCAGGCCGTACTCCAAAAGACCGTCTCCAAAAAATGCTTAAGCGCCGAATGCCTCGTTTGGAACGTGGGCGATGAAGTTCCCTTTGCCTCGCTTCCCGCCAAATTGACGGCGCTCGGCTACCGCAGAAATACCGTGGCTGCCGACAAGGGGGAATTTGCGGTGCGCGGCGGCATCATCGACGTCTTCCCGCTCGCCTCAACGGACCCTTACCGGATCGATTTTTTTGGCGACACGATCGATCAGATCCGCACCTACGATCCGATCGGACAAAAGTCGATTGCCAAAGTGAAATCGCTCTTCTTATGCCCCGCGCAAGAAAACGGCGCCGCCGCTTCGCTCCTCTCCTTCTTCGGCCCCGAGACCATCGTCATCTTCGACGACCTCGCAGCCCTCGAAGACCACTACGTCTCCCTAAAAATGCCGATGGAAGATTTTTTTGCTGCCATCGAACCCCTGCAAAAGATCTTCTTCTCCAAAGAAAAAGTGGAGCTCCTCTCCGATGTCGCGATGAAGAAAAAAACAGGGCGCGCGTTCTACTCGGGAAAAACGCCGCTCCAACCGCTCTCGTTCAGCATCTTCAACCACGAGATCCACACGCAGCGCTGGCAACACCCGTTCGTCGAGATCGTCGATTTCTTTTCTCCCTACGAAAACAAAGTGGCAGGCACCGCAGACGAAATTTTGCTCGGCCTCTCCCGCTTTGCGCAATCGAACCTCAAGCTGCACATCGTCTCTCCCACAGAATCGGAAGAGGGTTCGCTAAAAGCAAAAATTTCGACGCTCCCCGCAAAAACCACCTTTGAGCGCAGCTACCTCTCCTCCGGTTTTGTCCTCCCCGACGAAGAACTGGCGATCTTACCGACGACGGAACTGACGCACCGCTACCGGACACGCCGCCCCAAATGGCGCAACACCTACCACACGCCCGCCTCTGAGTTCCACGAGCTAAGCGTCGGCGACATCGTCGTCCATTTCCACCACGGCATCGGCAAATACCTCGGCGTCGAAAAACAGGTGAACCACCTCAAGCAAGAAGCCGAATTTTTAAAGATCGAGTTCGCCGAAAAAAGCACCCTCTTCGTTCCCGTTTCCCAATCACACCTCGTCAGCCGCTACATCGGCTCGCGCGATGAGATCCCCACGCTCCACACCCTCGGCGGCTCGCGCTGGAACAAGACAAAAACCTCCGCCGAAAAAGCGATCATCGGCTACGCCAAAGATCTCCTGCGCTTCAGCGCCGAGCGGGAAATCCAAGGAGGCTTCGCCTACCTTCCCGACAGCACTGAAATGGATAATTTTGAACAAGAGTTTCCGTTCGTTGAAACCGAAGACCAGCTCCGCGCGATCGGCGAGATCAAACGCGACATGATCTCCGGGAAAGCGATGGACCGGCTCATCTGCGGGGACGTGGGCTACGGCAAGACCGAAGTGGCGATGCGCGCCGCCTTCAAAGCCGTCTGCGATGGAAAAAAACAGGTCGCCGTCCTCGTCCCCACCACCGTCCTCGCCATGCAGCATTACGACAGCTTTTGCGAGCGGATGGCGGGCTTTCCGATCCAGATCGGCAGAGTCTCCCGATTCCAGACGCCCAGAGAAAATAAAGAGACCTTAGAAAAAGTTGCGAGCGGCCAGATCGATATCCTCATTGGCACCCACCGGATCATCAGCAAGGATGTCGCGTTCAAAGATCTCGGCCTGCTCATCATCGATGAAGAGCAGCGGTTCGGCGTCCGCGCCAAGGAGCACCTCAAATCGCTGAAGATCGGCGTCGACTGCCTCACCCTCTCCGCGACACCGATCCCGCGCACGCTCTATCTCTCGCTCGTCGGCGCCAAAGAAATTTCTGTCATCAACACGCCGCCTCAAGACCGTCTCCCGATCAAGAGTATTTTAGCCCCGCGCGAGCCCGCTCTCATCCACAACGCGCTGCTCCGCGAACTCTCCCGCGACGGCCAAGCGTTCTTCATCCACAACCGCGTCGAGACGATCTATCAAATCGGCGAAGAGCTCCAAAAATTACTCCCTGAAGCGCGCATCGTCATCGGCCACGGCCAGATGGCCGCCGAAGAGCTCGACACGATTTTTCATTCGTTCAAAACGGGACAAGCCGACATCCTCGTCGCCACCACCATCGTCGAAAATGGGATCGACATTCCCAACGCCAACACCATCCTGATCGACCGGGCCGACCAATTTGGCCTCGCCGATCTCTACCAGCTCCGCGGCAGAGTCGGCAGATGGAACCGCCCCGCGTTCGCCTATTTCCTCACGCCGCGCCACAAAGAACTTCCCGAGCTGACCCGCAAGCGCCTCTCCGCTCTCATCGAATCGTCCGGCTACGGCGGCGGCATGAAAATCGCCATGCGCGATCTCGAAATCCGCGGCGCCGGCGACATCCTCGGCACGCAGCAGTCAGGCCAAATCGCCACGATCGGTTTTCACCTCTACTGCAAACTCCTCAAGCGGACCATCGACGCGCTGCAACGAAAAATCGCTCCCAACTTCATCGAAACAAAAATGGAATTTTCCTTTGACGCGCGCCTGCCCGAATCGTACATCGGTGAAACGTCGCTGCGCCTCGAGATCTACCACCGGTTCGGCGATGCCACCTCGTTCGACGAAGTGGATGCACTCTTTGCCGAGCTCAAAGATCGCTTCGGCCCGCCGCCGCCATCGGTCGATTTTCTCTATCACCTCACCCGCATCCGGCTTTATGCCTCGCAGCATCAGTTCACGCTGCTGAAGTTCAATACGCTTACCTTCCTCGCTGAAAAGCCGCCGATCAAAAAATCGTTCACACTCCCGCGTTTCAAAACGCCCAAGGAGCTGGAGAATCAAGTCATTGAACTGCTCAAAAAGTTCTAAAATTAGATAGCGTCTTTATTGATTCCTATTTAATAAATAGGCGACTGCGCTGCCTTCGTCTGGACAATCCTTAAAGAACGCTCTCAAACACAGGACTAATTCTTTGTTACAGCATCCAGTTTTCCAACAGCCATAAAATTTTACATCTTCACTGCACAGCGCTCCAACTTTAGCCCCTACTTCGCTCCTGCTTATATGCATTATATCAACTCCTTTTCCTCTGCCCTCCAAAAGGACCAACACTGTTCTTACTTTAGGATCCGTTCCTATGAATTCTTTGCAGAGACGGGCGGCCAGCTCGACCGTCTTGAATTCAAGCGTTGACAAGTTGTTAGAAGCTACATATTGCGTGTTAGGCAGCAAAACGCTTCCCTCGACCTCGAAGGCCACGACACCTTTAAGGGCCCCCTTTTCAAGGCAAAAGTGACGCAGCTTAAAAAGGGTCTTTATGGATGTTTGAAGCGTGTAGTGAAAAGGAAATGAGATAGCTTGTGCAAGGAAAGCTTCATCCTCCGATGAGGAGGAGCTTGTTTCTTCTACTACCCCACTGGGCAAATGGGTGACAAAGAGCGCTACCGAGTCAAAGCCAAATTGAAGCGTAAGAGGTCCTAATGAGGCGGGCATAGTAGAACTATGCCCAACGAGAAAGGATCAAGTTGGCAAAGACGCAGCAAGCTAATTGTCACCTATGAACCTATCCCAGTATTTGAAAATGTTGATTTTTGAACGATTTTTTCACAGATTTCAAAATCGCTTCGCAGGGCATACTTGAATAAGTAGGCCAAGAAGCGGTTTTGAA
>VFKB01000011.1 GCA_009885755.1 Parachlamydiales bacterium
ACAGATTTCAAAATCGCTTCGCAGGGCATACTTGAATAAGTAGGCCAAGAAGCGGTTTTGAAAGATGTGGAAAAAGAATCAAAAAGCATATTTTTGGAATACTGGGATAAGTTCATTTGCCCAGTCGGGTAGTAATTCCGTTTCGAGAATGTTGGGAGAACTCGTTGTTGGAAGGGGTATAGGCCTGGATGTCTCAATGCGAAAGCTCATTGTTAGGGTTCCTCCTGAAATTGGAAAGGGGGATCTTGTCATAGAGAGCGGAATCTTTTAAAGAGGATTCCATGGTTCACAACCGCCTTAATGTTAAGTTATTGCAAGCAGTTAGTTAAATTAATTATTTTATATAATTCAACTTTAACTTTTAAGTTGAAATTAACTAAACCTTAATGTTATAATAAACATATTACGATAATTAAAAACAACATGCGAGGATATTATGAGTCAGCTACCCCTTCCAACTTCAACGGCTACAACACCAGCCCTACAGCAATTCACCCATTTTCCAGACTTACCAGGCGAACTAAAGTTACATGTCCTTTCATTTTTAGATCGCAGCACTCTGCAAAATGCATGTCTTGCCTCCCACGACTCTAACATTCACGCGCAAGTTGCTTTAACCTCTAGTTTGGCGGAAGAGCTCAGCCGCTACGATCATGCAGCTCCCGGGTCCGACTTAGCAGCCTTCAATCGAAAGATGGGTCTTCTGATCCAACGCAATCCTATTGTGGCGATTCAGACTCTTAAACGGATTCAAGCAAATCCAGCTAATAATACAGACGCCATTTTGGGATTCAACCTCTTGAAAGCTTGCCTCGCCCTCAAAGCAACGGCTAATAACTTTGTTCCAGAAAAAGTGAAGCTCGTCCTAACAACGACAGTTCTAGATATTAATAATCTAATTCCGCCGCTTCCAAGTATCCCTTTAGATCAGACTCAAATGATTGCTTCTTACGGAGATAGAATCAACGACACCATTTTCGATACGTTGACTAGAATGAGTGTTGGAGACGCCATATCTGCTGCCCTTCATAAAATATCCCCAACCAAAGTCGCAACTTCTGAAGCGATGGTACAGGTAGAGGCCTTAAGGAAAATTGCTTCGGTGTGCATATCACTAGGCAAACTGGATGAGGCGCAAAACGTGATCAAGACGATTGCTCCCCTAGATCCAAACAATTATTACGTCAGCTATCTCAATTCAAAATTATGCGAGGCTTTAGTCAAAAAAGGTGAACTTGATCAGGCTTTAAGCATTGCCGAAGGGACTATGAGCGACATGTTCACCTATCAGTCGCTCAGATCCACAATCTCGATCGCATTAGTTGAGAAAGAAGATTTTAGCGCCGCGGCGAGAGTCGCTTTGACGACGCGCCCTTGTAAAGATGATACATCTTCCCGGAACCCGCATTATTTCAGAATTACCAATTCCATCGCCGTTGCCGACTTGTTGATGCGCAACGACCAGCCTGCCGCTCATCAGGCAGCTGCGGAGATTCTTCACCACATGCTTACCGAAATGTGTGCGCAAACATCCTTTAATTACTTGTATTATTCTGCTTTGAAAAAGGGCGGCAGTGCTGCGGACCTTCTAGCTTATTCCAAAGCCTTGCCTCATGAAAACTGGGAATACAAGCTGGAAATGCTGATCCAAGCCGCTAAACAGCAGAGTGAGAAGGCAAACCTCGACACCAAAATTAAAGTGGTCGATGTACTCCTAGAGTTGCAACGACTTACTTACAATGCCAATGTATTCACAGAAGAGCGCACGGCGCCCACTGCAAATCAGCTGAGTGCTTGCTATGATAAACTGGAAGCTCTGTTAAATTAAATCAGGTAGGGGGCGGACCCATCCCAAGATTGCGGTGGTAGGCGCCCTTGACATGTTGCGATTGCATAACTCTAGCGACTTGTAAAATTTCAACCCCTTTTTCCACATGGTCAGCCATGTGCTTTTCGAAGATCGATTCAGAGCTCTTTTTCGTTTTGATCCCATCGTTGTTCAACGGCAGATCGGAGATCAGGAGCAGGGCCCCTAACGTAAATTTTCTTTTATAGCTCGCTGTAAAGAGAGTTGCGCATTCCATCTCGATCGCTTGGGCCTTGGAGGCCTTCAGCCGGTTTTTAAACTCTTCGTTGAACTCCCAAAATCTCGTATTGGTCGTAAAGGTGATCCCGATATGGTAGACCGATCGGTGCTTTTCGAGCACTTCGGTCACCGCTTTTTGCATCAAAAAGTTGGCGAGCGCCGGCACATCCGGAGGGAAGTAGAAATCGGAGGTCCCTTCGCCGCGGATGCTGGCGACGGGCACTAGATAGTCTCCTGGTACATATCTGCGCCTTAAGCCCCCGCACATCCCCAAAAGAACGCTCGCCTTGATGGGCATGAAGGAGCAGAGGTCGACGACGAGGGCGGCAGCGGGAGAGCCAATTTTAAAATCTAAAATACTCACATCTTCTTGAGGAGAGTGGGCCACCTTGAACATCGATCCCTCGATGACAGGAACGCCGCGGGACTTGGCGAAATAGTCGACGTAGCGGGGAAAATTTGTCAAAATCAAATTCGACCGGAAATCGGCGACGGGGCATCCCGAATAGCGCTCTAAGGTGTCATGGGCAAACTGCTCCTCTCGAAGTTCCGCAACCATCCGGCAATCTCCATTTGAAAATTAAATCCCAATAAACCACAATTGGTCCTTTTTACGATAGCCCCCGTTTGCTACGCGGGAATTTTTAAAACCTAAGGATGTAAAATGGCACAGATCAGCACCAATGAGTTTCGAAGCGGCGTCAAGGTAGAAATTGAAGGGGAACCTTACACCATTGTCTCCAATGAATTTGTCAAACCGGGGAAAGGGCAACCCTTTAATCGCGTCAAACTCCGCCATCTTAAAACGGGGCGCGTGATTGAAAGGACCTTCAAGTCGGGCGAAAAACTCAATGAGGCTGACGTCCACGAGTCAAAAATGCGCATGCTCTACAAAGAAGCCGATGGCGTGGTCTTCATGGATGACCAGACCTTCGATCAGATCACAATGCCAAATTCGCTCGTCGCCGATAAAGATCAGTGGCTCATGGAAGAAGTGCTCTACGACGTGGTGTTCTATAAAGGCGAGCCGATTGAAGTGGTGCCTCCAACATTTATGGAAATGGTCATTACAGAAACATCTACAGGTCTGCGCGGCGACACCTCAGGGCGCGTGCTCAAACCGGCCATGACCAACAGCGGCGCAAAAATTCAAGTCCCGATCTTCTGCAATGAAGGGGATAAAATTAAAGTGGATACGCGCACCGGTGAATACGTTTCAAGGCTCTAAGATAGATCGACTCAAAGATCGCGGCGCCATGTTCGCCAAGGCGCGTGCGTTCTTTGCGGAGCGGAATGTGCTCGAGGTCGACTGCCCTATTCTCGGCGGCTCTGCCCCGATCGATCTCCACATCGAAATCATCTCTACCTCCACCAACCGCTACCTCCATTCCTCTCCCGAATATGGGATGAAGCGGCTTCTCGCCCAAGGCGTCGGCGATATCTATCAGCTCGGCCACGTCTTTCGAGAAGGAGAAGTGGGGCGCCTGCACAATCCAGAATTTACCATGGCCGAATGGTACCGGCACAACTTCACCTTTGAAGAACTTCTCGAGGAGACGCTCGATTTCATCCGCCTTTTTTTAGGCCCCCTTCCCTCCCGGGTCCTCACCTACAAGCAAGCCCTCGAAATGTATGCAAAAGACCCTGTGCTCCCCGAAGAGGCCAAACATTGGGATGAAGATGCGCGCTCCGCCTACTTGATGGGATTTGTCGTCGAGCCCCAGATTGGACAGGATGAGCTCACCGTCATCATCCATTTTCCCGCGGCGCAAGCGGCACTTGCACGCACGACGCTGATCGATGGAGAACTTGTTGCTAAGCGTTTTGAAATATATTATCGGGGCACAGAACTTGCCAATGGCTACCACGAACTGACCGACGCCGTTGAACAGCGCATCCGCCTGCATCAAGCCAACGATTTGCGTAAAATGCATAACAAACCGGCGCTTCCGATCGATGAAAATTTTCTCTCGGCGCTCCAGCAAGGACTCCCCGATTGCTGCGGCGTTGCTGTGGGCTTTGATCGATTAATGCTGCTGCGCCATGACGCCGATTCGCTCGCCGACATCCTCCCCTTCCACTGGGAAGAAGCCTAAGCACTTGTGTTTCCCGAAATCATCGCATGCCCCGTAGATCCTTCAATCCACGTCCGCGTAGAAACGCTAATCAGCCATTTGCCTTGAACTAAAGGTCTAGGTCTGATGACCTTATAGTTTACCCGAACTTCAACGCCCTGGAATGCCCGGTCTGCAAATTTCACCTCGATGCGGATTGGGTTCTCAGAGGATTCTAAGCGCACTTTTCTTTTGTTCCACTCTTGTGCCTCAATCTTCGTAAAGAGCTTGGTGACGAGCTCTGTCGCTTCGTGACATCCCCTGTGGGTCAAAGAAGCAAGAACTCTTAGCGCACGCTCCCTCTGCATTCCTCGGCTCATCAATTCTGCTAAAATCTTCCGACTTGAACTATAGCGCTCTTCTGCAAGTGAAATGGACACATAGCCGTTTAACTCCGCATCCACCTGATCAAAGATCATTTTTTCCCTCCCGTCCGAGGCAAGCGCGCTGAAGCTCGCTTCAAATTGGTCGCGGTCTACCCTCTTCTCAAAAGTTCTCGTGGAGTTAAGGCAGATTCTGCACAGTTTATGCAACGTTAAATGCTCTTCGAGAAAACGGTCTCGCTCGGCATTAGGCGGCGCATCGACCGATGAAGTCAGAAGCTCCCAAAGCGTATCCTCAAAAGTGCGCATTCTGACTACAATTGGGTCCTCCGCTTGCATTTCCGGTTCTTGCAGGCAGAATAACCGTTGGAAAAAGGCTTTCAATGATGCCAATACTTTGAGAAACGCGTCATAGACACGTCTTGACAAGGAGACCTGATCTCCGCGCTCTATAGGGTGATGATGCAAAGGAGAATTGAAAACGGAAAAAATGCCCAAGCACATGACACATCCCTCACTAAGTTGGAAAAGTATCGTGCTACGCGTTGGGAATTTTGTAAAGAGATTTGCTCGTGTTAACAAAGCGCTAGACAAAATTCTTGTGAATTTATATGTATAAAGATATGGCGATTAATATGGACATTTGATAACATTCCTGCATGGACAGGATTGTTTTCGAGTGGGATCCTAGAAAAACGAAGTCAATATAGAAAAGCATGGGGTCTCATTTGTTATTGCGCAACAAGCGTTTTTGGATCCAAACCGTGTTATCGCCGAAGACATCGAACATTCAAGAAGCGAAAAGCGCTACTTTTGTTTCGGCAAAGTTGATGAAGCAGTAATCACGGTTCGTTTTATTTACAAGGATCAAACAATTCGTATTTTTGGTGCAGGATATTGGAGAAAAGGGAGGAAAATTTATGAAAAAGCGCAAAGTTAAGTATACAAATGGCCCTATTGGGAAAATAAAAATAGTGGATGATTTTTTGCCAAAACCAAAAGACCTAGTCTTAAAGGAAGAAACAAAGAAAATCACTATATCATTAACAAAATCGAGCATCGATTTTTTTAAGAGCGAAGCGGCAAAGTATCACACAAATTATCAGACGATGATTAGGGTGTTAATCGACAAATACACTTCGCGTTACGTTTAGAAATATTGGTTATACCAATCCTAGAAAATAAAGTCACATTTGAGCGCGTCAAAGCCACGGGAATCACCGATCTTAGCGTGGCTAGTATTAAGTCAATACAAGCCACGCTAAGATCGGTGATTCGCGAGAGCTTTCACGCAGCTGAAATATGACTTTATTTTTTAGGATTGGTATTACAGAAGATTTGAAGTGGGCCCGGTCATTCCCGTGACCAATGCCTGTCCTGTTGCGCCATCGATCAAGGTCAACGAAGAAACTTTGAAAAGAGGGTTCATCGATGGAAAATGTTTCACAATCACGCTATGGGAGATACGGATCGAGCGCAGTGTGTTGCCCTCAAAATCGAGGTCCGTCCTAAACGCATTCTCAGTTGTGTCTGGAAACGGATGCCTATGTGATTCGTCAGGGCCGTCGTGCTTCATAAACAGGTTAACAAGAAGCTTGACAGACTCAGAAGTGGTCCCCTGAGAAAGACAAGAGAGGATTTTTAGCAATTCCTCTCCTTCGAACCCCCTATTGCGCAATGCTTCAGCGATCGCAATGCTGTCATAAAATTGCACTCCATTGATAAAAACGTGCGAGCCGCGCCGCAAATCCATATCGAGCTGTTCAAAAACAGTATCATCCGTCCCGTTTAAGATAATCGAAGCATAGTTCATTTCAAATTGGTTGTGCGCTACCGGGCCGACAAAAGTCCTTCTCGTCTCACCGCACACCCTTTGGATCGTTGCATTATCGAGCGTCGAGGGCACCTGCGGATTGGCGTTCGCATTGGCGAGCAATCCTTTCCAAGCAACATCCTCTGCTGAGGGTGATACAGGAAATAGGACGCTCATGATGAACTGCCACAGCACCATCAAACAATCACTGACCCAATGAATGAATGCGGAGATGATCGGAAAATCATAGCGGGTCAAGGCAGATGTGAGCACGGTGGGGGTCGCTGCAATCCCGATAGGCGCCGGCACAGCTCCGTTCGCTACAGAGTGTGTGCGCAAAGGGTCGGAAGGTGATAAGGGAGAAAGTGGCGTGCTCATAGAGAACCTAAAAAGTTTTGCCAGGGATTATAGCACTGAATAGGGAATTTGCTCTACATCCACTTTTGGACGATCGGATAGCGCCTGCCGACGCGGAAGGCCTTCTTCGTGACGCGGATGCCGGGCGCTGCTTGGCGCCGCTTATATTCAGCGAGATGGATCTTGTGAATAATTTCTTTGACAAGAGCTAGAGAGAGCTGGTTCTTATTTGCGATCTCTTCGGGGGATAAACAATCTTCCACGTAGCCCTGCAAAATATGATCGAGCACGTCGAACTCGGGCAGCGTGTCGCTATCTTTTTGGTTGGGTTTGAGCTCGGCGGAGGGAGCTTTTTCAATGGAAGAGCGCGGGATGATTTCCTCATTGCGGTTGATCCACTGAGCCAGCGCGTAGACTTGAGTTTTGCTCACATCGGCCAGCATACTCAAGCCTCCCGCCATATCTCCATAAAGCGTGCAGTAACCAAGCGCGAGTTCGCTCTTATTCCCCGTGCTGAGGACGAGATAGCCCAGCTTATTCGCAATTGCCATTAAGATCGTGCCGCGGGTGCGCGATTGCAAATTTTCTTCCGTCGTGTCGGGCGCTTTACCCTGAAAGTAGGGCGTAAGCAGTTTGAGGTGCTCTGAAAAGGGCCCCTCGATCGAAATCGTGTGCGTTTTAATCTCTAAATTTTTTGCGACCGCCAGAGCGTCGGTTACACTCCCCTCTGAGCTGTAGCGCGAGGGCATCAAAAGGCCCAGCACATTTTCTGCGCCGAGCGCTTGTACGCCGATGTAGGCGGTCAGCGCAGAATCGACGCCGCCCGAAAGTCCCAAACACCCTTTTGTAAATCCCTGCTTATGAAAATAGTCGCGCGTGCCGAGAATAAGAGCGCTGCACAAATCGCGCAGCGGGTCGTAATTGAAGGGGCATACGCAGGAAGGCGCGTCGAGGTCGACCAGCATTGTGTCTTCTTCAAAACCCTTCGCGAGCTGCACGAGCTGTCCCTGCTTGTCCACATGCATGCTGTAGCCATCAAAGACGAGCTGATCGTTCCCGCCCACCTGGCAGCAATAGATGACAGGGCACTTGAGCGTTTTTGCAGAAGCCGCGCACACATGCACGCGGATTTCCCGTTTCTGAAAGCGGTACGGCGAGGCATTACTCACAAGTAAAACATCAGGTTTCAGCAGCGCGAGTTCTGTGACCGGGTCGCAGGCATATTTGGTAAAATCGACATCGCCCGCGTGCTGCCAAATGTCTTCGCAGATCAGCACCCCGATTTTTTTCCCTTTGAAGTCCCATACCTTTACCGTTTTACCCGGCTCAAAGTAGCGCCTCTCATGGAACACGTCATAGGTCGGCAGGAGCCACTTGTCATGATATCCCAGAAGCTTGCCGTCGTGAATGATCGCCGCGCTGTTGCACAGAAATTTCTCCCCTTTCGATTCGCTGTGGCGCACGAGGCCAATCACAACAAATAATCCGCGCGTCTTGGGGAGCAGTCCGGTTAAAGTTTTTTCTACACCCACGACAAAGTCATCGTGCATGAGCAGATCTTCCGGAGGATACCCGCAGATCGCCATCTCCGGAAACTGGACGATGTCCACCTTGTCCCTCTGCGCCTCCTCGAGAACCCGGCTGATCTTGCCGGCATTGCCTTCGAGGTCTCCAATGGTGGGATTGAGCTGGGCAACTAAGATACGCATGTCTTAGCTGTAAATCATTCTAATATTTTTTACCACGTTTTAAAATAACTCTGACTCTGCTATGCTGACACCTCTAAACTGGAGGTCATTTTATGGTACAAGGCTCGCTAAAGATTCATACAGAAAACATTCTCCCGATCATCAAGAAGTGGCTCTATTCTGAAAAAGACATCTTCGTCCGCGAACTCGTCTCCAACGCCTGCGACGCGCTGCTTAAAGTCAAAACCCTTCGCGACCATGGAGAAACCACCGCCACCGATGACGAGTTCCGCGTCGATCTGACGATCGATAAAAATGCCCGTACGCTCACCATATCCGATACCGGCATCGGCATGACCGCCGACGAGGTGGAAAAATATATCGCCCAGATCGCCTTTTCCGGCGCTGAAGAATTTGTCAGCAAATACAAAAGCTCCGATGAAAAAGATCAGATCATCGGCCACTTCGGCCTCGGATTTTATTCCGCCTACATGGTCTCTGAAAACGTCACCATCAACACCCTTTCTTTCCGCCCCGAAGCGGAGCCTGTCCTGTGGTCGTGCGACGGCACTTCTACCTACAACATCGACAAAGGGACAAGAGCTTCCCGCGGCACCGAGATCACCCTCCTGATCGACAAAGAGAGCGACGAATATCTTGAAGACCTCCGCCTCAGAAAAATCCTCGAGGAGTATTGCAGTTTCCTCCCCTATCCGATCTACCTCAACGGCGCCCACATCAACCCCAAAGAGCCTCTCTGGATCAAATCGCCCACCCAATGCACCGATCAAGAGTATCTCGATTTTTACCGCCACCTCTACCCGATGGAAGACGATCCCCTCTTTTGGATCCACCTCAACGTCGACTATCCATTCCACCTCAAAGGAATTCTCTACTTCCCCAAGATCCATCGCCGCTTCGATTGGTCGAAGAGCAGCATCAAACTCTTCTGCAACCGGGTCTTCGTCTCCGACAACTGCAAAGACCTCATCCCCGATTATCTCATGGTGCTCCGCGGCGTCCTCGACAGCCCCGATATCCCTCTCAACGTCTCGCGCAGCTACTTGCAGATGGACCGCACCGTGCGCCAACTCGCGTCCCACGTCTCCAAAAAAGTAACCGACCGGCTTACCACGATCTACAATACCGACAAAGAAAAGTTCTTCACCTCTTGGCCCGATATCGAAGTCATCGTCAAGCTCGGCGTCCTGCAAGATGACAAGTTTTATGAAAAAGCCAAAGAGTTCCTCATCTGGAAAAACCTCGACGGTTCCTGGACAACCATTGAAGATTATTTAGAGCGGCATAAAGACGCCCACCCCAATAAAGTGTTCTACACTTCTGACCCCAAACAATCGCCCCACATGGTCGAGCTCTACAAGAGCAAAGGGATCGAAGTGCTCATCGCCAATGCGCACGTCGATACCGCGCTCATGAACTTCCTCGAAGGGAAGATAAGCCAGCTCAAATTCCAGCGCCTTGACGGAGCCATCGACGACGCGATCCTCGATACCAGCCGCGAAAAAACGCTCCTCGACGCCGACGGAAAAACTGAAGCAGTCAACATCGCTAATTTCATCCGCGGCAACCTCTCCGACGTACAAGTCGAAGCAAAAAGCTTGGTCAGCGATGCTGTCCCCGGCTTCATCGTTCTCGACGAATCCTTACGCCGTATGCGCGATTACATGGCTCTGTCCGACCAAGTCCTGCCTCCCGGAATTGCCGACAAGAAAACCTTTGTGGTGAACACCAATAACAAATTGATCCAGTCGATCTACGGGATGAAAGAAAAAGATCCCGAACTGGCGAAAGCGCTCACCACGCAAGTGTATGAGCTGTCGCTCCTCTCCCAAAAAGAGCTGGACCCGAGTGCGCTTTCCGACTTCGTCGCGAGATCGCACCAGGTATTAGAAAAACTCGTGCGCTAAAAACACTCGCCGCAAATCCCCTTGCGGCGAATTCTTCCTTCAGATAACTTCTCCATCCAAAATTGCGCGCATTTCACTCCGAGAATGCTTTGCGTGCTTACTAAAAAAAATTAATCGCGAGGACCCATCATGAATTCCATTCTACCCATTGCACAAGGTGTAGCGTCTGCCGGTTTTCTCACCTACGTCAAACGAGAAGAGGATTCTGTGCGTTACGGAGAAAACCACCTCCTTACCGGCGTATACCAAACGATGCAAGCAGGAGAAGGGCTTGCACAAATCAATCGGGCTTTAGAGGCGGCGAGTTACACCCCTTTATCTTTAATCGTGACCTCGATTATATCTTTGGCGCCGCTTGCCATCGCTTATACAACTGCGCAAGATTACTTTGGTCCCGACCTCTATCTCTTGTATGATGCATTAGGGACGCTCTGTCAGATCGCCGGTGTCGTCTCCTCCATTGCTCTGATTGCCCTGGGGCAAATGGCCTTTGGAGCCACTTCGTTGGTTTTGCTAGGCATCGGGTTTCTCGACCGCCAAGGCATTCTTCCTGAGAACGTACGCCAAGTGGTCCACGCTACAACCTATCCGCTCACCATGGTAGCTGGGATCTTCGCCGGCGATATCATAACCCAAGCCTATTGTTTGGCCAATGTGATCATGCTCGTGCGCAGCGCCTATCAAAACCGGATGAACCCCGAAGCTGCCCGGAGAGCCCAAGAAATGGAGCAGCCACTGGCGCCTATCGTCGTTCCCGTCACTCCAGAACAATTAACTCCCCAACATCGTATGCCGGCCCCATTAGAACAAGAAAGGCTCGTCCCCAATCGCAAACATATCCGCTACTCGGCAATGCCGCCGATCCCCAATGCGGATGTGCGCCAATTGACCCAACTTTGCGATGCCATCGATTGGAACCACCCCTCGAATCGCCGTGCGTTGGATAGAAAACTTGCTAATGACGCCCGCTGGGTGCGCCGTTTTTCAGGTGAGAGCACCGGATGTTTGGCCCAATGCCTAGCCTGGCTCCGCCCGCGCCTTTCCCATGAGGCCTACATGAAAGCGCAGCTCCGCATCTTTGCCGATAGCATCCATCATCACCAGGTCCTCGTCGGAGAGCCCGTAAACTATGAGCTCATGCACAACTATCTAAAAGTGATCACCGATCGGCTTCCTCATTTGGATGAGATGACCCGCGCAGACATCCTCCTCAATCTCGCCATCGATGGTGGTGAATACTGTGGCCCCGGAAAATACCGCGTCGTTGCCGAAGCCTACCAAATTGTCATGTCCGATGCCTTGACCGAAATCCCCCTTGAGACACGCGTTTTAACCCTCCTGCAGCAAAAACGGGTCGCCCTCTTTCAGGGCCCCATCTTCGCAGCAATTCAAACCCTAGGAACTGCGGATAGAGCTACCATCCCCATCGGTGATGAAGGAATGGCGCTTAATGATGTGCCTGTCCTATCCTCTGTCCTCCAAATGCTCCGCGGCATGGACCTTACTGACGTACACACCTACAATCGCCTTGTAAATTTAGTAGGAAGGGATATAGGGCTTCCTCGCCAGGGAGCTGAAGAGGATGGATCAGCGCAGATCGACCCTGCGATCACCGCAGTGTTATCGCCCATCGTACGCGAACTATTTTGGACTGAAAACAATACCGACGCCATCGTTAACTCCGTGAGAGAAGCTTTAGGGTCGCCCACACTACCGCTCAACGAGGTTTATGAATGGTGGCGACAGTGGATTACGCGCCGATGCCCAATTGATACACACCAAGCGCGGATCGATGAACTTGCACAAGCAAATCTTTTTGGAGTCGCCTTAGAAGAGGATTTACGCTACATTATCCAACGCAACAATGTTCAGGTTGAAAGAACGCGCCCAACATTTAAAGATGTCTTTATAAAAGCGATGCTCTTAGAAATGGGGATCCTGCAGAGGCCTGTAGCAATCAATGAAACCGTCAATCCTTTGGCGCAGTTTCTAGGGATGTAGAAATAGACCCCCGATTTAAGGTCGGGGTTTTATTAGACGGAAACAGACCGTGTGATTCCACGATTCTGCCTAGTCGGCAGAAATGCGCCATTTTTAATAATAGGAGGAACGTAATGATGTTCGTGCTCTTCCACCCACAAGTCAAAATTAGCTTGTAAATTCAGCCAAAGTTGGGGCGTAGTGTCAAATGCTTGGGCTAGAGAAAGCGCGATGGAAGGAGTAACGCTTGCTTGGCCCGCTCGAATCTTAAACAAAGTATTCCGTGCAATACCCAGCCTATCGGCAAGTTTTTGAAGATTTAGCTGAAGCGGTTTAATATAATCCTCATCAAGAATTTCTCCCGGATGGGTGGGCTTTCTTTTTTTTACCATATATGAAATTCCTCCTAGTGATAATCCACTAAATTTACGCCGTTAGCCTCGCCATTTTCAAAGCGAAAAATAATCGTCCAATTGCCATTAACATGAACCGAGTAAAAACCTTTAAGCTCCCCCTTTAACGGGTGAAAGTCATACCCTGGAGCGTTCATATCTTGGAGCTCTGTAGCGGCATTAAGGCGGTCTAAAATACGTTTAATTCTATCGGCATGCGCTGCTTGAATACCAGCTTTGCTTCCTGAATCAAAAAGCTTCTCCAGACCCTTGTGCTTAAATGTCTTTATTGCCACGACACTCTCATTTTCGCATAGTGTAACTAATTACATTACATTATGTCAAATGGGTCGTTTCACTAAGAACCGGCCGATACCTGAATTAGCGGTTTAACGGACACAGCATCAATACTTTCTCCGTCTCCATTAAAAGCCTCGATGCTGCTTTTCTCTTGGGTCAGCGACACCACCCAAAAACAATTCGTTTGAATCGCTTTCTCTAAATACCAGCGCTTCGAGGGCTTTCGCGGGGTGACTCCCCACGATCCATCGCCTAAATAGAGGACCCCTTCCGGATCCACTTTTCCCTCTTTCAGCGGAAAACTCCGTTTGAATGCGTGGTTATGATTTTCAAAGGCGACCTGCACACCTTCGCTCTCAAATAGCGGCACCCAGTTATTCCGAATTTTCGTCGGGGCCGTCCCTTCAAAAGGATAGACCGAAGGGTAGCCAGCGATGTGGTAGGCCGCAAATTTATAAAGCGGCTGTCTCGCCTGCAGCGTTTGTTTCAGCCACTCCGTTTGCTCTCCATCGATCGGATAGGTATGTCCCGTATCGAGCAAAACCAAGCTCAAATAGGATCCCGCATCGAAAGCGCGGTAGGCAACATACTGCTGCGGGAAGGGGAAAAATTGATAAAAGAGGAGCGATTTATTGCGCGGATCGACCATCCCGCTCGGCACATCGTGATTGCCGATCGCAACCACCATTGGGATCAGCCGCCCGTCCGAGGTAACCATCGCGCGCCGGTATTCCCGAAAAAAGTTCTGCCAACGCTCCACTTCCCAGTTAAGCCCCCGAAAGCGGTTAATCCCATGGCAGTAGGCGATGTCTCCTCCGATCACCACAAAATCGGGGTTCTTTTCAGCGATCTCCAAATTGGTCTTCTTAAACAGCTGGTAATACATGAAAGCATCCCCCCCGACCGCGAACCGGACCTCCCGGTCCAACTCCCTAGGAAGAGTTTTAAAGCGGTATTTATTGCCCTCTTTGCCAATCCGGAATAAATATTCCGTATCTGGCTCAAGATCAACGAGTTCCACCGTATGCACATGAATATCGGTACGCGAGGGCCTTTTGACCGTCCCTTCCTTTTTGAGCCACCCCTCCCCCGACCCCTGCCTCTGATAGAAGATCATCGAGTACTTATCGGTCTTAGGGGTATGCCAAAGGACTGTCATCGTCGAAGTAGGGTCATGAATCCAAGTGAGATAGAGCGAAGAAGGCTCCCGTCCCTCAAGGAATCCCCAAAATAGCGGCAAAATCAAAAAAAGTCTTACTAACCTCATTTTCAGCACCTTATCAAATTTAACTTACTATTAGCAATAAAAAAATGAATTGACAGTTGAGTTTATTGTAATTACGTGTTATAATTAATGTATAATTAACATAATAAATAGCGGTACAAAATGAATAAACTTAGTATATCAAAAGCTAAAATATACAACACTAATTCCGAGCGCATCGGGTTAGAGGATCGAGCTACCTCCAAACTCGCCCAGAAGGTGCAAGACCTGACCCAAGACCTCTTTGTGAAAAACAAGCTCTCCGGGAAATTCGAATTTCGCGTAACCGGCAAGGGTATCAAAATCATCCAAAAAGGTGGTAAGAAATTCACTCTTAATAACTCCAAGAAGACCAGCCAAGAAATCCTAAAGATCTGTGAACAATTCGCAGCTAAGCAGTCGCGCAAAAGCGGAAATTCCTCTGGCAGCGATGTTCCAGACTCTTCTCTCGACGCCTCCTCAAAACGACCTTCCAAATTTTCAGCCTTCGGCATTGCGCCCAAGACCACCCCGCTAGCACCCCAACAACCAAATGCTCCCGCACCACTCATCCCAGGTGCAGTGAATGCCGCTCCAGGCGTAAACGTACAACAGTTGCTCGATGATCATGTTGCATTGGAACGAGCTCATGACGCGCTGCAACGGAATCACTTTGCTAGAGGCCGCACAATTGATGAGCTAACTCGAACCCTCGCTACCGCTCAAGAAGACCAAGCTGCTAAAGGTCGCACAATTGATGAGCTCGCAAAAGAATTTAGAGCTCTCACTCAGCAAAAAGACGCCGTCCAAAAACAAGTTAAAAGACTAGAAGGCGAATTGGAGCTTCAGGACGAACGTTATGCGCAGTTGTATAGCGGAGTTGAGAAGGTGTCAGCGGAAAATACTGCATTAACTAAAAAAGCCGTCTGGCGCGAACAAGAAATCGCCCGTTTGAATGAACAGTTACAGTCTCTTAATGGACGCTATCAGCAATTGGCTCAAGGCATTGGCCAAAAGGATGCCGATTTCAAAGGCGAAAAAGATAGCCTTCAATCACAACTCGCTGCTGCGAAAGCCTCACTTGCCGAAATCAGAGAGCAACAAACAACTTCAACACACCGAATTTCAGTACTTGAAAGAGAAAAAGGCGCCATTGAATCTCAATCTAGAGAAGCGCTTTTGGCAATGACAAGTCAAAAAGAGAGCGCAGAAAGCCGAGCAAGCCAAGCGCACCTCACCATCGAATCTATGACAAGTGCAAAAGACATTGCTGTGGCACGAGCAGAGCAAGCGGAACGAACCAATATAACTCTAAAACGTGAAAAAGAGGACGCTGTATCTAATGCCGGCCAAGCTCAATTGACCATCGAACAGTTGAGAAGTCAAAAAGAAATCGCCGTTGACGAGGCTGCTCAACTTCGTCCTGCATTAGAGAAATCCGAAATACAAGTTGCTTCTCTCACGGAACAAAATCAGATAACACTACAACAGCTGGCTGCAAAAACGGAAGCTGCTGTATCGGCACAACAAACACTTGCCCAAAGAGATAGAGAACTCAGCACGCTGGGAGAGCAATCTACCATTACAAGTCAGAAAGTTGATGAACAAGCTGCAACAATTCTTCAACTTGAAGCAGCGCTACAACAGTCAACTGAAGAAAACGAAAGACTCACAGCACAGCGTTTAGACATGCAAGCTAGATTCCAGCAGATCGAAGAAGAGCATCGCCTTGATGTTCTTGCGCCTGCCGCTCCTGCTTCTTCAGTGACGCGATTAGAGCACGAACAAGAGGTGTCAAGGTTGCGCGAGGCTAATATTGAATTGGAAGAGACATATCGCATAGAAATGCAACAGCAAACAGACCTCATCCGCCAGCTCCAAAGTACCCTTGCATCCGAGACCCAAAAAAGTGAAAAGAATGGCGATAAGCGCGCTTCACTAGAACGACAAATTGAAAAGCAGGAAGGGGTCATTGCCAACCTCAGAAAACGGTTAGATGCCCAAAGACAACAAACGACTGCAACTATTCAAAAAGCGATTTTAGGGTTACAGCAAAAACTGGATCAAAAACAAGGTCATGTAGAATATCTTCAAGCTAGACAAGCTGTGAGAATACGAGAGCTGGAACAGGGCTTTCAAGAAAGTACGCAGTACATGGAAGAAGAGCTAGATCGCCTTCAAGCAGTGAAAAAACAGTTAACAACTGCCAATCAACAGATGAGCAAAAAATTGGCTGATCAAGAAAAAGAAATCCGCGAGCTGACCGAATGGGAAAATGATCAGTCGCAAGAGATTTCCAGGTTGTATCCTGCGTCTATTCATAATCGCAGCCTACGCCAGGAACTTGAAGAAAGCACTGCAAAGTTAGCCTCTGCAGAAAAACAAATTTCTGGGCTTGAAGCTAAAATCGAACGGCATAACGACTGGTTTGAAGCTGCAAAAGCTGAAATTATAAAATTGCGTCGTGAAATAGAGGAAAACACATCGGAAGATGGCCCTATGCTAGTCGCAGAAATCGAACGGCAAGAACAATTGTTAAAGCAAGCAGGAACAATGGGCAAAGCGTTGATAGAGCAAAACGCCCTTTTGCAAGAAGAAAATGCTGCGCTGAAAGAGGACTTAGATATGCTCACGCAACATAAAACAGGTTTTGAAGAATCTATGTCAAGAGTGGGAGTTGAGTTGGAAAAATCAGCACAATTAGCTCGCGCTATCCAAGATAAATACACCCTCGCTACGCCCATTACGACAGACAAGAAATAACAAACTTTCATCACTCCACCTCATCCGAGGTGGAGTTAAGTCATTTTCCTGGACTAGATATCCTCTTTGTCCATTTTTTTCGCATCTTCTTCTGAACCCGGCTGCACGTCAGTGATCGCCGCTTTCAAAATTTCTACTTTTGCATTGTCATACAACTTCAAAATCACTGTATTTTCCTGCACGCGTACAATGGTTCCGAGGATCCCCATCGCGGTGACCTTGTCCCCTTTTTTGAGGGAAGTGCGGAGCTTCTCCATCGCTTTGCGCCGTTTTTGCTCGGGACGCCAGAGGATGAAGTAGAAGAAGATCATGATCGCGCCGATCATGATCAACACGTTGAAGTTGAAAGGGGCCGCTGGAGCTGCAGCATCATCCGCAAAGAGAGACGCTGAAGCAAGGAGTGGAAGGAAAGACAATTTTTTCATGTTAAAATCCTTAAACATTGGGTTCAAAATGTCCAGCATGCCTTAATTTCTGGGCAAAAGCAAGCAAAAATCAGCTTCTTTCTAGAAGGGCGATATTCTCAATATGGGGCGTATGGGGAAATTGATCGACGGGTTGGAGTTCTAAGAGGCGGTAACCCGCCTCGGTGAGGACCTTGATGTTTTGGGCTTGGGTCGTCGGATTGCAGGAAATATAGAGAATTTTTTTTGCGCCAAGGCGGATGACGTGCTGGAGCGCTAGAGGATCGAGGCCCGATCGGGGCGGATCGAGAACGACGGCGTCCGCTTCGGCCTCTTTGGCGAGAAGGGTGCCCACATCGCCGCAGAGGATCTTAAAATTGGAGATCTGATTGAGCTCCCGGTTGGCGTCGGCGTCGAAAACGGCATGGGGGTTGAGCTCGATGCCGATCACCTGTTTGGCCTTGAGGGCTATAGCCATCCCAAGGGTCCCTGTACCGCAATAGAGGTCGTATACGAGGGCTTCCGGGGAGAGAGCGAGCATGTTCAAGGCGCTGGAGTAAAGGACCTCTGCTTGGGCCGTATTGGGCTGAAAAAAGGAGGTGGGGCTGATTTTAAAGAGGAGCGGCCTTCCTTGGATGGTGAGGGATTCGGTGATGTGGTCGGGGCCTTGGACGTGAAGCTCGTAGAATTGAGTGGGAGAGCCTTTGGCGATCTGATGGACGCGGACAAAAACGCTTAAATTTTCTGAGAGGGGGAGCGCTGCTAGAAAATTTTTAAGCTGAGGTTCTTGGATCGCAAATTCAGGATTTCCGGAGACCGTGAGCATCACCATTTTATCCCCGGTCCTCTGTCCTTCGCGCAAGGTGAGCGTGCGCAACGTTCCGGTATCCTTGTAAAAATGGTAGGCTTTAAGACCACTCTGTTTCCACCACTCGCGGACGGCTTTGAGAACGTCGACAAACCAAGGCTGCACGAGATGGCATTCCTGAAGATCAAGAACGCGGCCGCGCCCTTTAGCGATCATGAGCCCTAAAAAATGGTCTCCTGCTTTATTTTGAGAAAAAGAAAATTCCATTTTATTCCGATAGGCCCACGGAGAGGGGCTCGGGAGGATCGGATGGATGAGCGTTCCTGTTTGGATGTAGGGTGCAAAAAGTTCAGCGACGAATGCTTGCTTCTGCTCTAACTGGAGGGAGTAAGGAATTTGTTGGCGGGAGCATCCTCCGCAAAGAGGAACATGGGAGCAACGGACAGAATTTTGCATGCCCCATAGGATAGGCCATACAAATAAAAAACGGTAGGCCTATCTTTTCTTGGCTTTTTTGGCAGTTTTTTTCTTAGCGCCGCCCACTTTTCTTTCGGCGGCGACCGATTCTTTGCGGTAAACTTTTGCCACTTTGGCGATCCGGATCGTACCCATGCGGACGCGCTGTGATGCAGCTTTGTTGCCTCTCGAGGCTTTCCCGAGATCTTCCAAAACCTCTTCCAAATGCATCCTTAAATGGTGCATGGTTTCTTTTAATGACACGGTATTACTCCATGCTTATGTTTATTAATTTCCATATGTTCTTCGGATATAATGTGCAAGAATTTTTTGAGCAGATATATGAGATCGTTCTTTGAAAAAAAACGGTTTTACGGATAGACTGCGCGCATATGACGATCTACGTAAACGGCCATTTTGTACAGGAAAGCGAAGCCAAAATTTCGGTGTTGGATTTGGGGCTGCTGCGCGGTTTTGGCGTTTTCGATTATTTGCGCACATACCATGGCAAACCCTTCCACCTGAAGGAACATTTAGAGAGATTGAGCTATTCCGCGGAACAGATCGGCCTTCACCTCCCTTATGCGCTCAGCGAAGTGGAAGGAATTGTTTTGCAGCTTCTAGAAAAAAATGGCTATCCCGAATCGAGCATTAAAATTGTTCTGACGGGAGGCGTCAGCGCCGACCAGCTTCTGCCTGATCAAAAGAGCAGCTTGATTATTCTTGTCTATCCGTTGAAACCGTTCCCGGAAAACTGCTACACACAAGGGATCAAAGTGACGACGACGATGCTCGCGCGGTCGATACCGACGAGCAAAACACTCCAATACACGCCGGCGATCATCGCCTTGCAGCAGGCAAAAGCGGTAAATGCTCAGGAAGCGCTCTATTTGAACGCCAAAGGAGAGATACTGGAGGCGACGACCAGCAACTTTTTCGCCTTCAAGGATGGGGCCCTTTATACGCCCTATTCTGACGAAGTCCTCCTCGGGATCACCCGAGAGCTGGTCCTTAAGATCGCACAGGGCCATTTCCCCCTTAAAATCGCTCCTATCCCTTATTCAGAGGCGGGATCCTTCGAAGAAGCCTTCATCACCTCGAGCAACAAGGAAATCATGCCTGTTGTCCAAATCGACGGCCATGTGATCGGAAAGGGGGTTGTTGGGGCTAAAACTAAGCAGGTTATGGACCTCTTTGCCTCTTATACCCGAGAGAAATCTTGGCCAAATCTTAGTATCCCTAGACATCAATAGATATTTACGTTACAATCGATCTGATTGTTGATCCCGTGTCTTTCCCAGCGAGCCGTATCAAAGGTTTTTTGTTTCGCCGTGTGGTAGGGTCCGAGTCAACCCGTAACTATTTTTAAGGAGAATCCAATTTTATATGAACCAATCAGCAAACAAAAAACTTTATGTAGGAAGCTTACCATACAGCATCACAGAAGACGAACTCCGTGAACTCTTTTCCCCCTTCGGAACTGTAGAATCAGCGCGAATCATCACAGACAAATTCACAGGCCAATCCAAAGGCTTCGGATTCGTCGAGATGGCGAGCAACGAAGATGCTCTGAAAGCTATCGAAGGCCTCAAGAACAAGCAACTTAACGGCAGAACACTGATCGTTAACGAAGCTCGTCCTCAAGAGCCTCGCACTGGTGGAGCTGGTG
>VFKB01000026.1 GCA_009885755.1 Parachlamydiales bacterium
CAACGCCTGGAGCGAGGGACCAACTTGAATAAGTTGGCCTGAGTGAAGGCGAAGGCCCGCAGGTAAAAGCGCCCGCAATTTATGTCTTTATTTTTTGCGAATGGTATTATTCGTTGCATAGCGAATGTCGAGTTGGGTATTGGGGCTGACTGTAGAAATATCTACGAACTCTGCACCTTGAATTAGGTGCGGCAGTATCATTTAGGCCATACAAAATATACTAGTTTTCATAAGGGACTATACTCCAATTTACGAATTTTCTTCACTGAGGTCGGCGTGCATGAGCTGCAGGAGCGCGGAGAGCTCTTCGCGAGTGAGCCCTTTGATCTGGTCTTGGTCATCGAACCCGATGATCCCTTCCATGAGGGTCAATTTTTTCTCGATGAGCCTGTGGATATGCTCCTCGATCGTCCCCTTTGTCACCATCTTAAAGACTTGAACTCCCCGGCGCTGGCCCATTCTGTGGACCCGGTCGGTGGCTTGATTTTCTTTGGCGGGATTCCACCAGCGGTCATAGTGGATGACGACGGAGGCGGAAATGAGGTCGATCCCGACGCCGGCGGCTTGGAGGGAGGCGACGAACACCTCGCAATTGGGGTCATCTTTAAATTTATCGAGCTGTTCTTTGCGGTTGCGGGTGCTTCCCCGAATGCCGGCAAACCCGATCTTTTTTTCCTTCAAGTAGGCTTCAATGATGTTGAGCATGTCTAAGTATTGAGAAAAGACGACCACTTTTTGTCCGCTGTCGCGGATCTCGGCGAGCAGCTCGACGAAGAGGTCCCATTTGCCCGACTGGTGTTTGTGAAAATCTTCGGTGTTCTTGTTGACGAGGCAGGGATGGTCGCAAATTTGCTTGAGGGTGGAGAGGAGCGAAAACACGTGGACAAATGGAACGGGCTTTCTTAAATCTTGCAGGTCCTCGATAAGCGGCTTGGAGGTGAGGAAGGCGTTGCGGTAGAGCTCTTTTTGCTCTTCAGATAGGGGACAGTAGGCGATCTCCTCAATTTTTTCAGGGAGCTCGAGGAGCACTTCCGCTTTTTTCCGGCGCAGGATGAACGGTTTGATCAGCCGCGAGAGAAGCAGTTTTTTATCGGGGTCTTGGGATTTTTCAATGGGGTTGACGAAGAGTTCTTTAAACTGCGCTTCTTGCGGCATGTAAGAAGGAATGACGACATCGAAAAGGGCTTTGAGCTCGAGGAGGCGGTTCTCGATCGGCGTTCCGGTGAGGCCCAGGCGCATTTTGGCGTCTAGGGTGCGGAGCGCTTTGTGAGTTTGCGAATGGATGTTCTTGGCGATCTGAATCTCATCGAACACCGCAATGCCAAAGCGGATCTCTGCGAGGGCCTTTTTTTCACTGCGCATGGTGCCGTAGGAGGTGAGGAGGAGATCGTAGTTGTCTTTAAAATTTTCTAACGTGCGCTGGATGCCGTAAAAAACGCAGACGCGCAAGTGGGGTAAAAAGCGTTTGAGAAGATCCTGCCAGTGGTAAATCACCGAAGTGGGGCAGACGACGAGATAGGGATCTTCTTTGCTCGCGTTGGAGGCGGCGGCAAGGAGCGCCATGGCTTGGTGGGTTTTCCCGAGTCCCATCTCATCGCACAAGAGTCCAGATAGGCCCTGATTATAGAGGAACCATAACCAGCGGACGCCTGTCTCTTGGTAGGGGCGGAGATTGCTCTGAAGGCCGGAGAGGTCGATCGGCTCTACGGTTTGGAATGTTTTGAAATCGTCGAGCACCTTGCGGCTCTCGGTTTCTGTCGGCTCTTTGAGCTCCTCGAACACGGTCAAACGGATCCATTCGAGCGCGGTGAGCCGCACTTTCTTCCCTTTGGCAAGCCAGCGGGTTTTTGAAAGATTTTTCAGCCAATTGAACCGGGGCTGGTTGAGGAGGATAAGCCCTGCAGGAGAAAAGACCATCTTCTTTTTCTCATTCAGCGCTTGCCAAATTTCCACAACATCGACTCTGCCCAGTTCGGTCTCATACTCGAGACCCACGATCCATCCATCGTTTTTAGATTTTTTGATCTCGTTGATCGCCAGCAAGAGGTGCTTCGGTTTGCATAGGCGTGGATCAATCGAGAGGATAAAGGGTTTGAGCGAATCGAGTTCGTAGGCGACAAAATAGGGCTGCTGGCCAGGGTTGATTACCGCCTCGCGCACAAACCGTTCCGGCAGCCGCATCTCGGGAGGAATTTCTGCGAAACCTTCTCCTATCACATAGGTGTAGTCCCCAAAGACCTTTACCTTGGCCGCGGGGACAGAAAAAGAATAGACAGGTGCGATCACAATTTCTTGGTTTGCATTTAGGCTGATATTGAGACCTGCCTTTTCGACGGGGCAGCGGCTGCTGAAAAAATGTTCGATTGTCTCCAGTTCTTCTTGGTGCATCCGAATGAACAGAGAAATTTCTTTCGCTGGGACGGTCATACCCCTGCGCAAGTACATACCCACCTTGCCCGCTAACTTGGAATAAAATCCGCGCCCTTTTACGTAGACCCAGTCTCCAAAATCGACGACATATTCAGTCTCATCGGTCATATCGAGCTGTGTATCGAAACGGAGAACCTCCTCTTGTGTCACCTGATAGGAGAGATGGGAATCGATGGTGGATACATGCGTTTGAAACCCTTCAAAAGAATGGAGCCAGTGGCGATGCATGGAAACGAAATCGGAGACTTTATCTTTGGTGATGATTTTCTCGACGCCTTCGAACAGCAGATTTTCCAGGCAGTAGAACCCTTTGCCCTGAATATAGACCCAAGGGCCAAAATAGGCCGAGTCGAGCCGCTGCAGATCCCCAACTTCAAACACATAGCACGCGATATCCAGACTATCATCTCCGTTGAAAGAGAGCTGATATTGGGCTTTGATCGGGTCGGGGTGGATCTTAGTGCCGACGAGATATTTTTGTATGAGCTTGGCGTGTCTTTGCAGGACACCAGCGATGTGCTCTTTCGTAATATTTTTTTTCTCGAGTAGCGGGTCGAGACGCGCAGGATAAAAGCCTCTGCCCGGAACAAATATCCACTCGCCGATAGTCGTGTGTTTTTCGGGGGGCGCCTCTTTTTTCTCCTCTTCGCTTTGAGGAACAAAGTCGATGATGAACTGTTTGGCAAGAGCCTTGTAGAGAATTTTTTCAATCCGCTCTCTTTGGAACTCATGGAGCGGCAGCGGAGACTTAACTGTGGATAGCGCGGGAATAATATCGGACCAGTTCACCTCAGCGATGTAAAAGAGCATTTCGACAGATTTAAAGTGGATCCTGATGCTTTTAGGTAGCTCCTGATTTTCTTGAACAAAGGTGATCTCATAGGGCTCGCCCGACTCTTGAAGCCACATCCACCATTTGGCCAGATCGGACCAAAACGAGAGCTCGTAGCAAAGGCTGTGCGTCGGCCTTCCCTGCCTCCACAACACCAGCTCCTCAGGAGGAAGCTTGGAGAATTTTAACGATGTCTCTTCAGTCTCCACAACGCGGTGCTTTAAAATCTCAGAGACTTTTTTCTTTCCGGCGGGATTGAGAGGTTTCAATTCAAAGAGCAATTTTTTTGTTGCGGAATGGGCTGTATAATTTCCCTTCTTATCTTCATTTAACAGATTGGGCTCGTACCCATGGCGCCGGCTGGCCATTTGGCAGAGCTGGTTCCACAAAGAATGTTGGAACCGGACATGGAGCGGCTCCTCATGGCCATTGAAAACACGCTCTGTCGCCGCCTTCAAATGGACACATTTCCCAGAGGCCCCGCAAGTGCAGAAAGCGTCGACGACTTTCCCTTCATCGCTAATTTGGAGAAAAGGCCAGCTTACTTCTTTAAGTTTCGGTCCCTTGACTTCAACCTGATAGGTGCCGCCGGAAAAAAGAATTTGGGCGACTTTCACTTCGTTAGAAGAGGAAGAGGTCGATTTTCCCTGTGAAGACATGAGCGACTGGACCTGTTAATAAAATTTCACTGCCAACTTCTACTTGCATCCTCTGACCCGACGCAGGAATGACTTGCACCGGATTTTGCAGTTGATAGAGGATTTGGGCTGCGATCGCTGCCGCTGCCACTCCGGTTCCGCATGCAAGGGTCTCCTGCTCTACGCCTCTTTCATAAGTGCGCAGATGCAGTTCCCCATTTTCCACCACACAAAAGTTGACATTCGCTCCCTCGGGCTGAAGGGAAGGATGGTTCCTAATCTCGCTCCCCCTCTGCTGTACATCGACAGCCTTCAGATCGGAAACAAACGTTACCACATGGGGAACACCTGTATGGATCAGATGGGCATCAATTTTCTCCCGATTGAGAGAAAGAGTCAACCCCCATTCTTTTACTAGAGGCTTTCCCAAGGAGACCGAAATCTCATCTCCGCGGACCCTACAGCGATGAATTCCTTCTGCCGACTCGATCTCGAGAACCTCGCTGCTGTCTCCTAAACTCCGAATGAATGCTGCTAAACAGCGAAGTCCATTGCCGCACATCGCCGCTTCTTTTCCGTCATTGTTGAAAATCCGCATGCGATACGGAGCAAGGGCCCCCGCCTGCAGCAAGATGAGCCCATCGGCCCCCACGCCCCGTTGCCGATGGCAGAGGCGCTGGATGAGCTCCTGATTTTCGCAAGGGAATGAGGAGCTCCGGTCATCCAAAAGGATAAAGTCGTTTCCAGCTCCATGATATTTGGAAAAGGAAACAACCATAATATCAATGTGCTAGATCTTTATAGGAGGACACAACCTTATCGAGAAGTCCAAACGAGAGCGCTTCTTGCGCCGACATCCAGGTGTCGCGGTCGATCGCTTTATCGATCACCTTGGCATCTTTCCCCGTCGCCTTCACATAAATGTCCACAAGCGCTTTGCGCGTTTTCAAGATCTCTTTAGCATGAATTTCGAGGTCGGTCGCCTGACCACGGATATATCCGCCGATCGAGGGTTGGTGGATCATGATGCGCGCGTTCTGCGTTGCAAAGCGCCGTTTAGGGGCTGCGCACAAACTGAGGATCGAGCCCATGGAAGCAGCGAGCCCTGTGATCAACGTCGTCACCGGAGAGGTGATCATCTTCACTTGATCCCAAATCGCAAATCCAGAATCTACGGAACCACCCGGCGAATTGATCACAAAAAGGATCGGCTTACCAGGTTCTTTCAGTTCCAGATACCAAAGCTTGCGGATGATATCTTTTGCGCTCTCCTCGGAGACCGCTTCAGAAATAAAAATGCGACGCGCCTTGAGAAGGGCCTCATCAATTTTGTTGTCCATCGCTCCGTAGCTTCTTCGACCTACAAACTCTTCTTGTTCTTCTTCTTCCATGTTTTTTCCTTAAATAATTAATTCTGGGTAAAGAGGAAACTGCTCTAATAGGAGATTAACTCTTTTTTGAATAGAGTGCAACACATCGGGATTTACGTGACATTTCGCGCGGCTCCCTTCCACAGGTGTAGTGGCCTTTAATAGTTGCATAATGCACGACGCAATTTCTTGCATCTCTTTTTCTTTCATGCCAAGGGTCGTGAGCGCCGGCGTTCCCAATCGAACTCCTGAGGTATACCAGGGTCCGTTCACATCGAACGGGATCGCATTGCGGTTGACGGTCATTTTTGCGGTTCGCAAAATGCCCTCAGCGTGCCTTCCGGTCAAATTAAACGTTTTTGCCACATCGAGGACCAGCAAATGGTTGTCCGTCCCGCCCGTCGTGATGTGGCCGCCCATCGCGATCAATCCTTTGGCGAGCGCTTTCGCATTGGCGACAATTTGGTGCGCATACGTCTGAAAATCGGGCTGGTTCGCCTCTTTAAAGGCGATCGCCTTCGCCGCGAGCACTTGGGGCAGCGGGCCGCCGAGAACAAGCGGACATCCCTTGTCGATCACTTCTTGAAATTCATTTTTACACAGGACCAAACCGCCTCTCGGGCCCCTCAGCGTCTTGTGGGTCGTCGAGGTCACCACGTGGGCAAAAGGGATCGGGTCGAAATTTCCCTGCATCACTTTTCCGGCGACAAGGCCTGCGAAGTGGGCCATGTCAACCATCAGGGTCGCTCCCACGCTGTCAGCGATCTCCCGCATCTTCGCAAAATCGATCAGCCGCGGATAGGCCGAGTATCCAGCCACCAAGATCGCCGGCTTTTCCTGTTTCACCTGGGCCTGCAAGGTGCCATAGTCCAACAGCCCCGTTTTGGCGTCGACATGATAGGAGCTCGCTTGCATCATTTTAGAGGAAATATTATGGCGGTAGCCGTGGGTCAAATGCCCCCCGGAGCCAAGCGCCATCCCCATCATCTTTTGCCCGACGAGGAGCTGGCGGACCCGCTCATACTCTTCGGGCGTGAGCTCATCGATGCTCTTTTTCCCCAGCTGCTCCAACTCTTTATTTTGGACGCGGTAAACGAGAATCGACCAGAAGGCGACCAAGTTGGCATCAGCGCCCGAGTGGGGCTGCACATAGGCATGGTCGCATCCAAATAATTTCTTCACTTCGTGGATCGCCGCCTCTTCGACAGTGTCCACATTATCGCAGCCCGCATAGAAGCGGTGCCGAGGGAACCCCTCCGCATACTTATCGGTCAAAAGGTTGCCCATGGCCAGTTGGACAGCCAGCGAGGAGAAGTTCTCAGAGGCGATCAGTTTAAGGTGGGTCCGCTGGTCCTTCAGTTCCTGGACAATCGCCTCGGAAATGACGGGAAATTCTGAGTGGATATGGTCAAGGGACGCCATGTAGGCGATCGCCCCTTTATTCCGCTTTCCTTCAGGAACTTTTTGGAAATACTTTTCTAGATATGACATGGATGTCCTCCTCGCTAGCGCCTTACTCAAACCTGCCTATGATACTAGTCGATTTGCCCCTCCCCGCGCAAGGAATAAGGTTCCAAATATTTCTTTACACTTTTTCCCCTTGATCTATATTCCCCTTCATAGATAATCTATACAGATTCACATCTATGTGGATCAAACGTTAGCTTTTTTTTAACTTCTGGGTGGAAAAAACATGCAAGACTCTCTGCGTCCTATTTTAGACATACAAGAATTAGATATGAAAATGATCCGGTTGATGCGCGTTAGAAACGAGCGTCAAAAGGAGCTAGGTCAAATCGAATCCCTGCGCAAAGAACTACACCTCCAGCTGACAGAAAAAGAGGAAGAAATTACCGAACTGGGCAAGCATATCCAAACCTACGAGCAGAAAATTCAAGACGTCAATGCGAAAGTGAAAAAGCTTGAATCCCAGCAGACCAGCATCAAAAAAGTCGATGAGTTCAACGCGCTGACCCAAGAGATGACCCAAGCGGAAAGAGAGCGGGTCGCCACCGAGCAAAAAGTTTCCGACCTCGTCGACAAGCGCAATGCCGAAGAAGAGATCTTAGAAAAAATTAGAGAGAGCCTTAAAGCCTCAGAAGCGAGCAGCTTGGCCCTCGAAAAAGAGATCCAGCTCAGCATCCGCCTCATCAACGAAGAAGGTTCAGGCCTAAAGAAAGAGCGCGATGGCTTAGCAGCAAAAGCGAACGTAGAAGTGCTTCAAATTTACGAAAGGCTCCTCCGTAATAAAAAAGACCGCGTCGTCGTCCCGATCGAGAACAGAACCTGCAGCGGATGCCATATCGTACTTACAGCGCAGCATGAGAACCTCGTGCGCAAAGGCGAGAACCTCGTCTTCTGCGAACACTGCTCGCGCGTCCACTACTGGCAAGACAGCGAAGCCGTCGAAGGCACCACTGTCGCGACAAAACGGCGCCGCAAACGGGCTGTTCCCGCCGCATAAGATTTTTTGGGAAAGTGCACAATCGCCGCTAAGGAGATACGATCCTTAGGGGAGGAAAGTCTGGACTTCGCAGGAGAAGATACCAGTGAAAGACTGGGGGCCGCAAGGCTACGGAAAGTATCACAGAAAATAACCCGCTAGTGCATGCAAATGCAGTAGACAGGCTGAAAACGGGGCCTTCATGAGGCCTCCACACTTACGGAGACGTAAGGTGCTATAAACCCTATCTGAAGCAAGACCCGTTAGGGGCCGACAAAACCGCTCTCCGCGGAGGCCCTTAAACTACAAGCGTCGCTTGAGAACCTTGGCGACAAGGTTCCTAGAGGAATGGTTGTGAATGATCTTGAGCTAACCCTCAAGATTATAGACAAAATCCGGCTTATCGCTTTCCCAATTTTTATTTCTCATCCAACGCCATAGTGCTCTGTTTCAAAAATCCTTGAGATAATTTCCAGCGCGAAAGCTCCGTAGAATCGACGACCGCAGGCTTCGCAAGTTGATCCGTATTGCATTAATACGGATCAACTTGCGATCGTCGATTATACGGGCTTTGACGCCGAAATTACTCCAAGGGTTTTTGAAACAGAGCACTGGGGTGTGTCTTTTCATACACCTCGCGCTTGAGCCGCGTCGACACCTGCGTGTAGATCGTGGTCGTCCCCAGCGAACTATGTCCCAGCAGCACCTGAATCGTCTTCAAATCCATCCCCTTTTCCAACCAATGAGTCGCAATCGAATGCCGAATGGTGTGCGGTGTGATATGTCCTGAAAGGCCGCTCATTTTCAAATAGGTCGCAAAGAGCCGATCGACCGAGCGCACCGTCAGCCTTTTTCCCCGTTGGTTGAGAAAAACCGCCTGAAGATCCACCTCTATCCGCTCATCATGGCCTAAGTAGTCGATGAGCCATTTTGCGGCGCTATCGGTGATCGGGACCACCCGCTCCTTTTTTCCTTTTCCCTTCAGTCGCACACTCTTTCCCGCAACATTAAAATCGGTTTTATTGAGAGCCGCCAGTTCGCTCACCCGCAGCCCCGAGCTATAAAAAAGCTCCATCATGCACCGGTCCCGAAAACCCAGATAGAGCCCCACATCTGGCTGCTGAAAAAGGCGCTCCACCTGCTCATAGGAGATCGGATGAGGCAGACATTTGTCCACCTTCGGGCTATCGATCTCCTCCAACGGGTTGGCAGCGATCAGCTTTTCTTTCGACAAGTATTTGAAGAGCGAGCGGAGGGAAGAAAGGCGCCGCAGCACCGTCTTTTTGCTCAAATCTTCCTGGTGCAAGTGGGCCAAGTACTCCCGAATTTTTCTTTTGTCGACCCGCCCGATCTCCTGTCCGTTCAGGTAGGCCTGAAAGGCGTGCAAATCCAAAGAATAATTACGCAGCGTGTGCTCCGAGGCGTTCTTGACCACCCTCAAATAGGCTAAAAATTTCTCAATCATCTTGAATCCCGCTCCTCTTTCTGCTAAGATAGCAGATCTTATGATCACACTCAATTCGATCTCAAAAAGAATCGGCGGCCGCACCCTTTTTAGCGACGTCACAGCTACCTTCAACCAGAACCGCTACGGTCTCACCGGCCCTAATGGCGCCGGCAAATCTACCCTTCTCAAAATCATGATGGGCACCGAAGAGGCCACCAGCGGGACCGTATCATTGCCACCCCGCGTCGGATTCTTGAAGCAGAACATCGAAGATTATAAAGATACGCGTGTGATCGATGTTGTCATCCAAGGCAATAAAAAACTATGGAATGCATTCGCCGAGCGCGACCGCCTCTACGAAGAAGAGATGACCGATGCCGTCGGCATCCGCTTGGGCGAACTCGAAGAGATCATTGGAGAAGAAGACGGATATAGCGCCGAAGCCTCCGCAGAATCGCTGCTCGCCGGCATGGGAATTGACGCCGAATTCCACCACCAAAAAATGGGCGCCGTTCCCTCCGACATCCAGTTCCGCGTCATGCTCTGCCAATCCCTTTTCGGCAACCCCGATGCGCTCCTTCTCGACGAACCGACCAACCACCTCGACTTAGAATCGATCGGCTGGCTCGAAGACTTCCTCCACAATTACAAAGGCACGCTCATCGTCGTGTCGCACGATCGCCACTTCCTCAACGCCATCACGACCCATATCGCCGACATCGATTACGACACCCTCATTATTTATCCGGGCAATTACGATGCGATGCTTGTGACAAAAACCGCCGCCAGAGAGCGGACTGAAGATGAGAACAAATCGAAAGAGAAAAAAGTCGCCCAGCTGCAAGAATTCGTCTCCCGTTTCGGCGCCGGTACTAGAGCTTCGCAAGTGCAATCGCGCATCCGCGAAATCGACCGCCTCCAGCCGCAAGACCTAAAAAAATCCAATATCCAGCGCCCCTACATCCGCTTCTACCCTCCAGAAAAAGCCTCCGGCCAGATCGTCTTCAAAGTGGAAAATGTCTCCAAGGGCTACGACGGCAAACCGGTGATCAAGAATTTTTCTTGCGAGATCCAGCGCGGAGATAAAATCGGCGTCATCGGCAATAACGGACGCGGTAAAACGACCTTCCTCAAAATGCTCGCGCAGGTCCTGCCGCAAGATCAAGGGCGTATTGAGGTCGGGCATCAAGTGCAGATCGGCTACTTTCCGCAAAACCACTCTGACATTATCAATAAAAAGCAGACCCAGAATGCCTTTGATTGGCTCAAGTCGCGCCGCGAAGGCGTCTATGATCAAGAGATCCGCGGCGTTCTCGGCAAACTCCTTTTCCCCGGGGACGATGCGTTCAAAACGATCTCCCACCTCTCCGGAGGAGAAACAGCGCGTCTTATTCTGGCCGGCATGATGCTCTGCAACTACAACACGATCATCCTCGATGAGCCGAACAACCACCTTGATCTCGAGGCAGTGTCTGCGCTTGCATGGGGTTTAGAAGATTACAAAGGAACAGCGATCATCGCTGCCCATGACCGCGACCTTCTCAACACGGTCGCCAAAAAGATCATCGCCTTTGAAGACGACGGCATTCATTACTTCGACGGCACCTTCGAAGAGTATCTCGCCAGTAAAAAATAGGCAGGCTTTAATACCTGCCTCTTGCCGATCCAGCGAATTATGCTAGCACAAAATTGTTTCTAAAAATCTCGAAGTTGCGCGTGCCGCCCCGGTCGATGATCCCAAAGGTGATGTTTCTGAATACACCTCTAAACTCATCTTCATTAAGCACCTCTGCGTACCAACGTGCGATGATTGTAGGGTCATTTTGGAACGCTCCGCATCCAAATGCACCGAGCAGCAAGGAATCATTTCCGTTCTGAATAGCCACCCGACACTGCAGCCGCATTTTGTCTTTGGTCCCCGCTTCATAGGCTCGATCATCTCCAGGTCTATTGCTCTGCCTAGGAATGCAGATATAAGCTGCCGATGCGATCACATCGACGTAGAAAGGATCTCGATAGGCGTATCCTCTTTCTGGACCATGACGGAAGACGGGAACCTGCGGCGTTAACACACCCCCTTGGATCGGCACCGGATAAACGTCTTGGCCCTGCGAACACACCTTTAGGCCCGCAAGAAGCGCGGATGCCCTGCACAACTCTTCTTCTTGAGCGGTAGCCCTCCGAGGGTTGCCACCTACGTGATTTTCATTGGCCATGTTTAGAGCCAAGGGTCTCAACCCTCTTGCAATCATGTCCGCGGCAACATCAAATGTGGAGCGATTGTCAAATACAATTTCAGTTTGATAGGTAGGCGCTCCAGGTGCGCGTCGGATTTGAGCCGCTTCCTCTAGAGAAATATGACGACTTCCCCGAATCATCTCTTGGAATTTCTGCGGATCAAACCGTCTCTGTTCCTCGATATCCCGCATAGTCCCATTGTAAATTTGGAAGTTCAACTCAGCGGCTCTGGATCTTCCGTCTTGCCCCCAAGTAGCAAAGCAGCGCGCATATTCCTGCTGATAGTGGTTAGCGTCAAAGGCCTCTGCGCGAGGAGAGCCGCACCAAGCGAGAGCACAGGAATTTACAAACTCCCGAATCACCGTGAAAATAGACGCCACGAAATGGGCAATTCTTCCGGCCAATGCTCCAATTTCTGAGCAAGCTGTACTCATGAGTTGATAGGGCATAGAATTGACGATGGGGGTAGGAACCCATGTCAAGTAAGAGGTTGATGATGTGGGCTGAACCATGGATGCTCCCTATATTGCAATTGCGGATATTTCACAATTATTTGGGATTTAATTCAATAGCTATCTTGGTAATTAAAAAAATGGGTAGATGCAGAGCTTGCATCTACCCGATTCACTGATGTGTGGGGGTTAACCCAAGCGAATTGTCTTGCTAAAGGCGTCGAGATTGCGTGTGGCACCCATGTCAATGATGGCAAAGGTGATGTTTTTGAACACGCCTCTAAACTCATTTTCATTTAACACTTCTGTGTACAACCTAGCAATGGTTGTGGGATCGTTTTGGAACGCTCCACATCCAAACGCGCTGAGAAGAAGAGAATCGTTCCCGTTCGCAATCGCGACGCGGGCCATTAAGCGCATTTTTTCTTTTGTTCCCAATTCATAGGCTTGGGTTGTGGCAGGCTTATCGTATCCGCGTGCATGTTTGACATTGCAATTGTAGGCCGCGCACGCAAACACATCTACATAAAAGGCGTCGCGATAAGCATAGCCCTTATCGGGGCCGTGGCGGAATACAGGAACTTGGGGAGACATAATTCCACCCTCGATTGGTCTCGGATAGCGGTCTTGGCCTTGAGAGTAGACATTCAAGCTCTCAATCAATGCAGACTGTCTGCACAACGTCTCTTCCTGAGCGCTCGCTCGTTTTGGAGCTCCCCCTCGATCTGTTTTATTAGCCATATTTAAGACTAGCGGGTTAAGCCCTTTGGCAATCATGTCAGCAGCCGCATCAAAGGTCGACTGGTTGATAAACTGAACCTTCGTAGTATAAGAAGGGCGTTGATAACTGCCGGAGGCCATTTGGCTTGCCTCACGCGTAGAAATATGTCGCGTTCCTCTGACCATCTGAGCAAATTTCTGCGGACTAAAACGTGTCTGCTCTTGTATGTCACGCATTGTTCCGTTGTAAATTTCTCCGTTCAATACCGAGGCTGCATCTCTGCCGCCGGTATCCCAATTTTGGAAGCAGCGGGCAAATTGCTGCTGATAGTGCTTAGCATCAAATGGAGCTGTAGAAAGATAGGCCACTCGCATCGCTTGGACAGCTGCTTTTGCCGACCCACAAGCAGGACCATTCAAATAGAGTGTTCCCGGTTGCTTAGCAGCCCTGGACAGTTGATCATAAGATTGATCTGCACGATCTAGCAAGTTTCTGATTTCATCAGAAGAAAGCGAATCGCCCGCTGCTGGAAGTAAGGCATCAAATGTCCTAGACGCGGTTGTGAAAGAGGGTGTTGTTGCATGCTGTCCAAATGCGGAGGTTAGATGTTTTATAAATGCATCCCTAAAAGCCTGCTTGGGAACCTGAACTGCCGGGGCGATGCCGGGCCGGGCGCGACCAGCAAGAGGCGCTTTCTGTTGCATTGGCTTGTTAGAGTCCGCAAGCATCTTAAAGCCCTGGGCAGCGATAAAAGCGACACCCGTTGCGGTTAGCGATAAGGTTTTACCTAATAAATAGAAGGTCCAGGAACCGGCGCCTAATAGAATCTTTCCAGTGACTTTGAGTGCAGTACCTAAACAGTCGCCGTTTGAAGAGGGAGCTGGACGATGAGGAACTGATTGCAATGACATATAAACCTTCCGTTGTTTATTAATAAATTAATCTAACCTGTTTATATTATACTACTAATTTCGATATTTGTCAATTAAACAAGAAAGCGCGTATCTAGCTGGTTTTCAACAGGTTGGGTGACTTGCTTTATCTAGGACAGGTTGGGTGACTTGCTTTATCTAGGAAATGGGAAGACTTTCAGATCGTCGGCGACCTGGGTGTTGGGAAAGATGGAACGGGCTTGGGTTTCAAAATCGTCGAGATCTTGGTAGCGGGCGGAAAAGTGGGTAAGGATGAGTTCTTGAACGCCGGCCTCTTTGGCGATCTGCGCGGCTTGTTTCACAGTTAGGTGATGATAGCTGGCAGCGAGGTGGCGGTGTTCCTCTAGGTAGGTACTCTCGCAGAGGAGCAGCTTGGCCCCGCGCGCAAGCTCGATTGCTGATTTGCAAGGGAGCGTGTCGACGACGTAGGCAAAAATGTCCCCGGGCCGCACAACGCTCACCTCATCGAGGGTGATGGTGCGTCCATCGATCTCAATTTTTTTATCGCGCTCGAGCTGGCGGACCAGCGGCCCATCTACATGAAGCGCGCGTAGCTTTTCTTTGTTGAACTTGAAGCTCGATTTTTCTTGGATCCGCCAGCCGATGTTCTCGACGCCGTGGTCCAAAAATTGGGCCTCGATGCGGAACGCGCCGTCGTCATGCACAACGCCTGCTTCCGCGACGGGATGCTCAATGACGGTGATGTGCTCATGGTACATTGTGCCGAAGCGGAGGCGGTCAAAATAGACTTTGCCGCTCGCCGGATAGTAGCAATGGATCGGATGGGCTACCTTATCGAGATTGAGGCGCATGAGCATGGAGCCAAGACCGAGGCAATGATCGCCGTGGAAGTGGCTGATAAAAATTCGTGTCACAGTGGGCGGGGCGATATTGGCGAAAATAAATTGGCGCTGCGTCCCCTCGCCGGGATCAAAGAGAAATCCTTCATCGTTCCAGCGGAGCAGATAGGCGCCGTGGTTCCGCTTGCGGGTCGGCTGCTGGCTGGAACAGCCTAAAATGGTGAGATCGCGCACGCTCATTTCCGACTCCTTCCAAAGAAGTGGAGACGACCGAGAAGTATGCCGCACACGCCGCCGACGATGTGGGCGGTGTTGCCGATATAGAGGGTATTTTGGATGACGGAGAAAAACTCCAACGTGAAGATCACCATGCTTAAGACAAGGATGGCGAGCACAAACACGGCGATGAATATTTCTGTGGCGAGCGGCAGCGGATATCCTTCCCAGGGAGCTACGCGCTGACGGGACCAGATGAATCCGGCCATCCCGACGATGACGCCGGAAAATCCGAGGAATTCATATCCGCTGACAAAATATTGGGCGATGTTGGCGATGATCCCGACAAGGACCACAAAGCCGAGCAGACGGAGTTTGCCAATGCGCTCTTCCATTTGGCGTCCGAGGAGAAAGAGCCATGCCATGTTGAACAAAATATGGAGCAGGCCGCCGTGTAAAAAAATGGGGGTGAGCAATCTCCAATATTCGCCCTGAGAGATCTTTTCAAAGAGAGGGGCTTCTACGACGTGGCGCTTCAGTAGCATCGGCTCGATGCCTTGCCACATCGGAATGCTTGTAATCTGCATCCACTCCACCTTTTCTTCCGCGGGCAACTGGTTGAGCTCTTCAGGAGCCTGGATCGGATGGAGGGTTAAAAACTGGTCCATCTTTTGATCGCGCACGGGAAAGTCAAACATGAGCTGTTCGAGGAGCGGAATGTAGCCGTGCTGAACGGCAAAAGCCCCTTTTTCTTTCGCTACGGTGAAGTTTTGTCCTACGCACCAAATGAAAAGATAGAGACAGATGGCAATAAGAATGTTGGTGAGCGTGAGGGTCAATTTGGGGGGCGCCGGTTTTATCTTCAATTTCCACACAGGCTTTGAGGGGGTGGGTTTGAATTCTGTTTTTTCGGGCTCTTGGTGAAAATTATTGAGCAGCTCGATGGCCTGCTCTAAATCTTCTTCCTCTTGGACCCAAATGTGAAAGTGTTTTTTTTTGGAAACGGGATCTACGAAAGGCTCATAAGAGCTCCGAATCCCCTTCTGCGACAGAAAGGAGGAAAACTGAAAGGCTGCCATTTCATGATCTAAATTGCCGACTAAACGCATGTGAGGATCTTTTGGATTAACTGTGTGGTTGAAAGGCCGTCGATCAGCTTGACGATATGCAGGCGCCCTCCGCCTGCTTTCACCGCTTCCGCTTCGATACAATTTTCTCCATACTCTGATCCGTTGACGTGTACGTCTGGGCGGATTTTTGTTAGGAGCGCAATCGGATCTGTTTCCTCAAAAAAGGTGACATAGGTGACGAAGCCGAGAGCGCTCATCATCTGAAGGCGAAGCTCCAGCGTTAAAATGGGCCGCTTGGCGCTCTTATACTTTTTGATCGAGGCATCGCTGTTGAGTGCGACGATTAGCACATCCGCTTGCAAAGAGGCTTCATACAGCATATGCAAATGGCCGGGATGGAGCAGATCGAACGATCCATTGATGGTCGCAATGGTCTTCCCCTCTTTGCGCAGCGCCGCCACGGTCTCTTCGAGAGCATCGGGAGCGATCAATTTGCTCCCGCTATACTCGAGGAAACTACTTTTTGTGTTTGGGGAAGGCGACATGGTATACCTGTTCGTAATCGGTCACAAAATGGATTTGGATCCCTTTCTTAATATAGGCCGGAAGCTCATCGTAATCGCGCTGATTGTCTTTCGGGAAGATCAACGTTTTGGCGCCCGATCTGCGCGCGGCGATTAGCTTTTCTTTCAATCCCCCGATCGGCAGGACTTTGCCGGTTAGCGTGAGCTCGCCCGTCATTCCTAGGTCTTGGCGGATCGGCTCATTTTTCAGAAGTGAAAGGATCGCGGTCGCCATCGTAATTCCTGCAGAAGGGCCATCTTTGGGTGTCGCTCCCTCGGGAATGTGAACGTGGACCTGCGTCTTTTCAAAAAACGGGGTGTTCGGCGCGTACGCCTCAAACTTGCTGTGGATGTAACTCCAGGCAATTTGGGAAGATTCTTTCATCACATCGCCCGCTTGCCCTGTCAACTTCATCTCTGTCTTATCGGCAGGGACTTTCACAGCCTCGATGTAGAGAGTAGCTCCTCCCATCGATGTCCAAGCCAGCCCCAGGCAAACGCCGATCGGCGTTTTTTCATAGAAGCGGTCTGTCGTGAAGATCGGTTTGCCGATATATTCTTTGAGCGTCTTGTCGGTGATGTTCTCTTTTTTGAAACTCTCTTTCCTCTCTTCCTTCTTCACGACCTTTACAGCGACTTTGCGCATGATCTTTTTGATATAATTTTCTAAGGTCCGCACGCCAGCCTCACGCGCATATCCGTTGATGATATGCTGCAAAGAACCGCGGGTGAAGGCGATCTGCGAACTCTTGAGCCCCATATTTTTGCGGTTGCGCGGGATCAAGTATTTCGTCGCGATCTGCACTTTTTCCTCGAGGATATAGCCGGAGAGGCGCAGGATATCCATCCTGTCCTTGAGCGGCTCGGGGATCGTATCGAGTACGTTGGCCGTCACGATGAAGAGTACGTTTGAGAGATCGACGCGCACATCGAGATAGTGGTCCATGAAATCTTTATTCTGCTCCGGATCAAGCACTTCTAACAGCGCCGATGCGGGGTCGCCTTGATAGGAGTTGCCCATCTTGTCCACTTCGTCGATCATGATGACCGGGTTCATCACCTGCGCGAATTTCAGCGCCTGGATCATCTTGCCCGGCATCGATCCGATGTAGGTGCGGCGGTGTCCTTTAATCTCCGCCTCGTCACGCATGCCGCCGACAGAGAAGCGGTAGAATTTGCGGTTAAGAGCTCTTGCGACGCTCTTTCCAATGCTGGTTTTACCCACGCCTGGAGGGCCGACCAAGCAGATAATACTCCCCTTGACGCCGCCCGAAAGGATGCCGACGCTCATGAATTCGAGGATCCGCTCTTTAATATCGGAAAGTCCATAGTGGTCTTCTTCTAAGATTTTTTCAGCGAGCTTTAAGTCGTGACACTCTTCGCTGAAGATGCCCCAAGGAATCGTGGTGAGCCAATCCAAGTAGTTGCGGCAAACGGCGTATTCGGCCGATTGGACTTCGAGGGCTCCCAGTTTGTCGAGCTCCTCTTTGATGACGTTCATCACCGGCTCGGGAACTTTGCGCTCTTTGAGGCGCTTGTCAAATTTCAGCAGGTCGAGCGATTTGTCGTCCTTCTCAAGGCCCAGCTCTTTTTTGATCGTCTTGAGCTGCTCGCGCAAGAAGAACTCGCGCTGCGTTTTGGAAATCGTCGCCTCGATCTTCATGTTGATGCTGCTCTGCAGCTTGCTTAAGTCGAGCTCTTTTCGGAGGAGCACGAGCGCCTTGTCTGTGCGGAGGCGCAGATCGAATGTCTCTAAAATATCTTGCAGCTCTTCGCGGCTGGCGGTCGTGAGCGCGACGGCGAAGTCGGCGAGTTTTCCCGGCTCGGTAAAGTCGGTATGGCCCAAGAAAATTTGCAGCTCTTCTTTGAATAGCGGGTTGAGCTTGAGGAGTTCTTTGATCGTCGTGACGATGCTGATCGTGTAGGCTTTGAGCTCTTTCGAAATTTCTTTGCCGGTCGCGTCATCGTGGTAGGCCACCTCAGCGCGCAGGAACTTGCCGCCTTTGAGCGGTTTTTTGATGGAGATCCTTCGCTCCATGTTGAGCACGACTTGGGCGCCGCCCTGTTCCATCGGAATGATGCGGAGGATCCGCGCGAGCACGCCGACTTGGAATAGGTCGTTCAAACCGACTTTGTAAATATTGGCTTCTTCTTCTTTCGTGAGAAAAAGGCCCATGCACTTGTGATCCGACTTCGCGACAAGCTTGAGCACTTCATAGTAGGGGCCCGGTTCAATGACAAGCGGGGCAGCCATCCCTGGAAAAAAGGGACGCCGGTTCAACGGAACGATATAGAGCTGATCAGGATTGGTGATCGAAGGCTTGCCCTGCTGCTGGTCCTCTTCGACCGACTGCTGGACAGTCTCAATGATATCTTCTTCGTCTTCTGCGGGTTTCTCCGGATCTTGATCTTCGTAGTTCAAAAATACTCCTTGATTCAGGGGACTATTTAGCCGCTACCATTTGGGCAGCATCAAAGACCTAAAACTGTACCAACTTATCTATAAATTTGCTATCCTTCTTTGTATGACAATTTTGATTATCGATACAAGCACCGATCTCGCCCTCATCGGGTTGGGATCTTCAGAGGGAATTTCCACCATGGAAGCCATCCCCCACGCCAACCAGTTGTCAAAAATTCTTTTACCCATGATCGAAAAAATTCTTCCGGCATCTTTGGACGCGGTCGCGATCGGTGTCGGACCCGGCTCTTATACAGGAACGCGCGTCGGCGTCGCCGCTGCTCTTGCCATCGCGTTTGGCAAAAAAGTTCCTTGCATCCCTTTTTCCTCACTTCTCGCCTTCATCCCTGAGGAACAAGGCCCCTTTTCCTGTCATTTAAAAGGGAAAGGAGAAACGACCTACCTTCTCAGCGGAAATAAAACGGCAGAGGGCATCGCCTACGAACACCACTTCGTCCCCCACGATGAAGCCCCTTTAACCGCCTCTCCAAGAGCGGTCAACTGGGAAGCTCTAAACACCATCCTCCAGGAAAAATGGAAGCAAAAAGCCTTCTCCTCTCCCCAAGTTCTCTATTTTTGATTGCTCAATATCTCCCGTTTTAATACGATATTACTTAAAAACAACCCAGGAAGTTAACATACATGCCTAGCGTAAAAGTTCGTACCGGTGAGCCGATCGATAAAGCCCTTCGCCTCCTCAAGAAAAAACTAGACAAAGAAGGGATCATGAAGTCTGCAAAAGCTCATCGCTTCTATGATAAACCTTCTGTAAAAAGCCGCGCTAAGTCAAAAGCTGCTCTCAAATACAAAAAGCCGAAACCTAGCTACCGCGCCAGCTTCTAATTTCCTCTTCTTAAAAAGCTCGAATTTTTAGCTCGATTTTGAGCGTTTTTAGCCCGGCTCCCTCGGGCCATTTGCTCCCTGAGGCGTTTATTTAAATAGGAAGGGGTTTTTAACCCCTTCCTATTTAAATAAATCGACTAGTTTGGCAGTAGGCCAAACGTCAGGGAGCAAATGGGCTAGGCAGCCGGGCTACAAACGTGCAAAGTCGAGCTTAGCACTCGCCTAACGGTGTTGCTAAAAATTCGCTTGTTTATTACAATCCCCATTAAAATCACAGGATACGATCATGTCGGATTACTACGCTATCTTAGGTATCGCAAAAGGTGCTTCACCAGAAGAGATCAAAAAAGCCTATCGCAAAAATGCTGTTAAATACCACCCCGACAAAAATCCTGGCGATCCGAAAGCGGAAGTCAAATTCAAAGAAATTTCTGAAGCCTACGAAGTCTTAAGCGACGATAAAAAGAAGCAGATCTACGACCAATACGGTGCGGACGCTTTAAAAGGCGGCATGGGTGGCATGGGCGGAGGCGGCCCTGCAGGCGGTTTTTCTTCCATGGAAGAGGCGCTGCGCACCTTCATGGGCGCATTCGGCGGAGGCGGAGCCCGCGGCGGCGATAGTATTTTTGATACGTTCTTTGGCTACGACTCGGAAGAAGCCTCTTCCGCACGCCAGGGCGCCAGCAAAAAAATGAACCTCACCATTTCCTTTGAAGAGTCTGTGAAGGGCGTTGAAAAAGAAGTGGCGATCACCAACTACGCCAATTGCTCTAGCTGCGATGGATCGGGTGCCGCTTCCCCTTCAGCGATTAAAAAATGCACGCGGTGCAGAGGCTCCGGACAAATCCATCAAAGCCAAGGGTTCTTCAGCATGCAGAGCACGTGCAATCAGTGCGGCGGCACCGGTAAGATGGTCACAGATCCATGCAAAGAATGCAGAGGCGCCGGCCAAGTGAAAGAAAAGCAGCGCGTGACCGTTAAAGTTCCAGCGGGCGTCGATACAGGCATGCGTCTCCGCGTTGGCGGATACGGCGATGCCGGGATCGGCGGCGGGCCTGCCGGAGATCTCTATGTTTATCTCAATGTCACTCCCCACAGCGTCTTTACGCGCCAAGGCGATGATGCGGTCATTGAAATTCCTTTAAGTTTCACCGATGCGGCCCTAGGCTGCAAAAAAGACATCCCCACTCCCCGCGGCGGAAGCTGCCGCATTACCATCCCGGAGGGAACGCAAACGGAAAAAGTGCTCCGCGTGAAAGCCGAAGGGATTCCAAACGTGCACGGACAGGGAACAGGCGACCTTCTTGTAAAGGTCCTTGTCGAAACCCCCATAGGCCTAAGCGACAAACAAAAAGAACTCCTCAAAGCATTCGCTGAACTGGAAACAGAGCAGAACTCTCCTAGAAAGCGGGGCTTTCTCGACAAGCTGAAAGGGTTTTTTACTTGCTAACATAGATCTCGTAGAAGGGGTGCGCTATGTGGATATATCTAAAAAAAGAGCGATGGTCTCCTTATGTTGCGGGCCTATTCATCGGCCTTTTAGCTGTAGGCTCCCTATGGCTATTTAATAAGACAATTGGAGTTACGACCACTTTTGTAAAGCTAGCTGCTGCACTTTGGTATGCCGTTCACCCAGCACATGTCGAAAACAGCGCCTACTATCAGGAATATCTTCATAACAAGGCGTGGTTCGATTGGCAGTTTATGCTTGTGATCGGGGTTTTCTTCGGAGCTTACCTATCGACCAGATTGGCCCGTACAGCAGCTCAGCCGCTTGCGCAACCTGCAAAATCTTCTAGAGCTATCCAATCATTCGTGGGTGGATTGATTCTGATGTTCGGCGCCCGCTTGGCAGGCGGGTGTACCTCGGGACACGTCATTTCAGGAGGTTTTCAACTAGCGGCGTCGGGCTGGCTTTTTATGTTAGGAGCCTTTGCTTTGGGAATTCCAACGGCCTTCCTTATCTATCGAAGACGAAAAGGAGCAAGCCTATGAACACCAATTTTTTTGCTATCCCTACTGAAGTGATCGCCGGCCTCCTTGTAGGCCTCGTATTTGGTTTTGTTCTCAATAAAGCTGCTGTGACCCGAGCGCAGACCATCGTCGGCCAACTCATGCTCAAAGACTTCACTGTAATGAAAGTGATGATGACTGCCATCGCCACAGGCAGTTTGACGCTCTTTCTTCTCAGGAGCTTCCATCCCGTGCCCGCCTCCATCAGTGCGACTACCTTGTTTGCCGCACTTTTAGGCGGCGGAATTTTTGGGATAGGAATGGCCGTTTTAGGATATTGCCCGGGGACCTGTGTGGGAGCTCTCTCTACCAAAGCAAAGGATGCCTGGTTCGGCCTTATCGGCATGCTTGTCGGCGCAGGCCTCTACGCCGAAGCGGCCCCTTGGATCAAACAAGCCATTAAGCCTGACAGCGAAACCTCTAAAATCACCCTCTCCGAACATTTTGAGCTCTCTCCATTATCTTTCATCGGAGCCATCGCGCTATGCGTTGCCTTCCTCATCCTTTTCGATAAATATCAGAGTAAAAAAAATCCCGAAAACCGACGAAGCAACCTTTAAGGGATACCCCTTAACGCACAAAGGCCCGATCTATCCAAAAGACAGTATCGGGCTGGATGCGCGTTTTGGAACAATGGTCCTGCTAAGCTAAGGAACCGACTTTTTAAACGTCGCATTGATGAACTCAGGGATTGTGAACTTCAACTCTTCGACTTTGTTTTGGGCATTTAGGCCAAAGATTGCGGAACCTTTCACCGGCTGAGAAGGAATCGACTCTGCAATGTCGAGACGGAAGTGGTTATTTTCCCAGTGGCTTAACCCTCCCCAGACGGAAAGGACTTCAAGGTACAAGCGCTGATTTTTGAGCGAGATCTTCAAGTCGCCGTAGAGATCGCTTTTATAGGTCCCTACGTATTGCTCAAGAGGCAAGGAAGGTTTTGTCCCTTTGACGCGCAGCTCCTCTTTCTTGGCTTCCGCAGCGAGATAATGTTCTTTGATCGCTCGGAACGCTTTTAAAAAATCCACCTGCCAATCGTGTCCAGGCAACTCTAAGTACTGGTCAAAGATTTTATTTTTGAGCACATGGGTGATCGCCGAGGTCTGCAGATTGGTTAGAATCACTAGCCCCAAATTTTTTTCGGGGATCATGGCGACGAGCGCCCGCATCCCGTCAACAGATCCGGGATGCTCAACGACTTTGTACCCGCGGTAATCGTGCAAAAACCACCCGAGGCCGTAAGTGAGAAAATGGGCGCGGGGATAAAGGCTGTTCTCATACGGCGTTCTGGGGATCAGCATCTGCGGCACCTGCATCTCTTCAACGCGCTGCGCGCTTAAGAGGTTTTTCCCTTTTCCCAGTTGAAACTTCACCCACTCTGCCATATCTGTAACATTGGAGTTGATCGATCCGGCAGGCCCGATGCTGTCGATGTTGCTCCAAGGGATCGCTGTTACGGTGTTTTTTACTTTGGCATGCGGCGTCGCCACATCGCGAGCGCGCTTTAAATCGGCGATGCTGCAGTTGCTCATCGACATGCCTAGAGGGATAAATATTTTCTCTTTGATGAACGCGCTCCACGGTTTACCCGAAACCGCGGCCACCACCTCTCCGGCGACCATGTACATCAAATTGTGGTAGGTGTAATGGGAACGGAATGCCCCTTTCGGCTGCAGATAGCGTATTTTTTCGAGTAGCGATTTGCTGCTCTCACCCATCCGATACCACAAGATGTCTGCGGTATCTAGGGCGCAACGGTGGGCGAGCAAATCGCGCACGGACACTTCCTTTGTCAAATAGGGATCGCTGAGTTGAAACCCTTTCAAATGCTTGACGACCGGATCATCCCAGGCCGCCTTCTGCTGGTCGATCAGCATGGCGAGGGCTGTTGCAGTAAACGCCTTGGTGCACGACCCGATCGCGAACAACGTATTTTCAGTGACGGGAGTTTTTTCGCCGATTTTAAGGACCCCATACCCCTTTTTAAAAACAACGGTATCGTCCTTGATGATCGCAAGCGCCAGCCCTGGGACTTCCCATTGCTCCATCTCCTTGAGCACTTCTTGATCGAAGTCTGCGGCCCTAAGACCGAAGCTGACGACAAAAACAAAAACGGCGATTAAGCGAATAAGCATGATCATCCTTAGTATGCTGGGTAGCCAATTATCTAAATCCCCAGTTAAATTTCTATCAAAAAAGTTTTGACCTCCTCCCATTTGAACGCATCCTTTTTCCCTGGCTTTGATTCTTTAAAGTTTGTTAGAGTTTCCGAACATTCCTTAAGCCTGGAGGGAAAAATGAATAAACGCTTTTTGTGTGTCTATTTTCTGTGCGCCATGTTCTTATGCCATGGGGCGGAACGTTTTGAACTTCTTCGCGAAGACAAATCCACACTCATTGGCTATTTTGATCCCCCTGCAATCTCGAAAACTTTTCCGATCGCAATCGCTCTTCAGGGATCTCCCTGCGAAAGCGCTTTGGACTTGCACCGGCAGTTTGCCGAGCAAGTAAACGGTCTAGGGATGGGGCTCATTACGCTTGAAAAGCAGGGCATCTACGGCCCTGACTGCATCGACGAAACCGAATACAACAAGACCAATTGCCGCCCTCACCGTATCCAAGATTATTTATCACTCATCCAAAAGCTCAACGAAGGCTTTATTCCCGGTTGGGACGGACGGATTGCTCTCATGGGAGGATCGGAAGGCGGAGCAGTCACCGCTTGTCTTGCGCATCAGGTTCCGAACCTGATTGCAGCCATCATTTTTTCTAGCGGAGGAGGAATCCCTTGCCTAGAAGAGGTCAAGGTCGTTGTCAACCGCTATACGATGGGGGAAGGCTATTCCCCAGAGGAGGCTCAAACATTCCATGAGTTTGTAAATAGTAAGCTGGAGGAAATCTTTAGAGATCCTACATGGGAAAAAAAATTCCTCGATTATACGCACAAGTGGTGGGCCTACCACCTAGGAAGGCACGATATTGACGACTTGCTCAAGATCGAGTGCCCCCTCTACTATTCCCATAGTGTGGATGATGACCGCGTTCCCATCGAAAGCGCAGATGTCGTCGCGGAAAAGTTTCAGGAAAAGGGAAAAACAAACCTCACTTACCGCCGCATTTGCGGGTATGGCCATGACATTCGCAAGTCATGCGACGATCTCATCCAAGACGCTTGCTTCTGGCTAGGAAAAGTTTTAGAAGAGCAAAATAAAACCAACGAGATCCCAGATTGCGTAGAGAATAGTTTATAAAATTGCAGAGAAAAAAAGCTCTTGGGTTAAGGAAACCGGAATACCTCGTGACAAGGCCCTAGCGGGTGTCGATCTAATTTTGACATAGCACAGATAAAGAGCTGGAACAAGATAAATCTAATGAAAAGAGGCAAAGAGCTCATCGCTCCTTGCCTCTTGGTGCATGATTGCGGTCAACAGACTAGAAATCAAATCTTACATCGACAGTCAGACCTTGAAAAGTCAAGTCATTGCCGTTTGTCGGTGCACAGCCGGGAATGCGCAAGAATTTGCTTTGTCCAAACCATACTTGCTCTTCCCATGCTGCTGCGATCGAGAGATGATAAGTATCGCAAGAAATGCCTGTTTCCCATTTGAGCCCCAGCATCCATTCAACAACAGGTTTTACCACATATTGGTTCTCTTTCAAGTCAATCAAGCTTGTTTGAGCACCAGCTCTGTCAGTTACATCAAATCTGGTAACCTTAAACTGTTCCCAAAGACCTGTGAAAGCCAAATCCCCGATGATGCTAAAGGCTCTCGTAAAGTGCCAAGACGCATCCATCCCTGCTCGCACACCAATGCCCCAATTTTTGATTTGATTTTTTGTGGAGAGCTCAACAGGGTCAATTGATTCTCTATCCACACCGTTATAAGCAACATTCATGTGCTGTTTATTCCAAGCTCCTTTGAGACCATAGAACGGTCTTAACATCAGGCGAGGGCTTACATAAAAATTGCGCCCCAGCTCCAGATCGACCACATTCATGTCGACACGCCACTTTGCAGATGCTGAGCTAAAACCAAAATCCGACCCTTCAAAAAGTAAGGCGTTGATGTTCCAGTAAGGATCAACAAGCGCTGGCAACGCAGTCGAAACTGTTTGGAAACCGCTCGGGTTACTGCTACTGGTGCTCCGGAACCAAGTATACTCCGCATAAACATCCCAGCCATCGTGGCAAAAATCGGTGCCTAATCCTACTTTGAATCCCGATACCCATTTGTTATCAGGACGGTAGACTTTTCCCTGGCCACCGGCTTGCGTGGGCGCGGGCGTCGGTCCTTGCTCCGTAATAACGGTAGCAAACTCTAAGCTTTCCTCACGAGCGGTCCAGTAAGTATAATCGGCCGTCACAAACCACTCCATCCCTGCGCCTTTGACGAGGTCTACTCTTGGTGTGATCACTCCTGTAGGCGGGCAGACATTGCGCTTGCAGCAGTCGTCTGGTATTGGAGGACAGCATACTGGCTCGCAGCATGGCTTAGGCGGGCATACGGGCTTTGGGGCACAATTATCAGCGAAGGCACCTGCTGTAGTCCCTAACAACATTAAAGCACCTGAAACAAACAATTTTGTCGACGATTTATCTAGCATAATACTCCTGCACATGCGTGTTAAAGTTTTCACTATACATAGCACAATTCAAACAAATGCAGCAAGAACAATCATAAAAAAAGGCAAGGAGCTCATCGCACCTTGCCTTCTGAATACCTAAATTGTCTAGAGACTAGAAATCAAATCTTACATCTACAGTTAGACCTTGAAGACTCAAACTATCCCCTGATACCGACGCAGAGCCTGGAATCCGCAAGAAATTATTCTGCTCAAACCACACTTGCTCTTCCCATGCAGCGGTAATCGCGAGGTGGTAGGCGTCGCAGGAAAATCCTGTTTCCCACTTGAGTCCCAGCATCCACTCGATGACAGGTTCCACCGTATATTGGCTTTCTTTCAAGTTTACGTTGCTGCCTGTGACAATATTGGTCGCAATATCAGTACGGGTGTCAAATCTCTTGATTTTGAACTCTTCCCAAAGGCCTGTGAACGCCATGTCGCCGATGATGCTAAAGTTTCTAGAGAAGTGCCAAGATGTATCCATCCCTGCACGGACCCCGATGCCCCAGTTTTTGATTTTATTTGTCATCGAGTTAATAATGGTAATGGGAAATGTACCTGCACCATTCATTGTACCTGTAAAGGAAACGTCGATGTGCTGCTTGTTCCAAGCGCCCTTTAACCCATAGAAAGGTCGGAGCATGAGGCGAGGGCTAACGTAAAAGTTGCGGCCTAATTCGAGGTCGACAACATTCATATTCAAGCGCCACTGAGCGGAAGCTCCGCTGTAACGATCAGATCCATCAGGCGAAATTATGGTGGCATTGACATCCCAAAAACCATCCTGAAGAGCAAGAACTCCTGCCGGACGCCCTCTCTCCGTTGTGAAATCATCGGGAGTGTGAGAGTTCTCTGTCTTCTTGAACCAAGTATATTCTGCATAAAGATCCCATCCGTCATGGCAGAAATCGGTGCCTAGGCCCACTTTAAAGCCCGACGCCCATTTATTACCGAGACGGTATATTTGTCCTTGGGCAACACCTTGTTCCGGATTGACTTCCTGCGTTGCAACGGAAACGGCATACTCCAAACCTTTCTCGCGAGCGGTCCAATAGGTATAGTCTCCTGTTATAAACCAATCCATCCCTGCGTCTTTAATGAGGTCCACTTTTGGAGTGATCACGCCTGTAGGTGTGCAGACATTGCGCTCGCAGCAATCCTCTGGCATCGGAGGGCAGCATACCGGCTTGCAGGCTGGCTTCGGCGGGCATTCGGGTTTGCATTTGGGCTTACATACCGGCTTCGGGGCACACTTAGGTTTTGGTTTGCAAACACGGTCTGGCTTACATACAGGTCTTTCATCACATGACGACTTGCATGACGTTTGTTCAACAGATGCTGCAAACGCACCTGTTGAGCTGCATAATGTCGCGATCGCGCAGATCGCTAAAAATCTGGATGTTATTCTTAAAAGCATAGGACTCCTATACAAGTGCATTAAAGTTCAGTCTTCTGAATAACACATACAACTAAGAGTGGCCTCTGTACTGGACAAAAAATAATTTCATACAGCGCAACCCACTGCTTCTAAATCAGTAAAGCACGACAACAGTCGCCTAAATTTTCTTCGACCCACCCTCCTAAAAATTGCCCAGCGGATCACATTTAGCCCCTCCCG
>VFKB01000009.1 GCA_009885755.1 Parachlamydiales bacterium
CACCGCCTGGAGCGAGGGACCAACTTGAATAAGTTGGCCTGAGTGAAGGCGAAGGCCCGCAGGTAAAAGCGCCCGCAATTTATGTCTTTATTTTTTGCGAATGGTATAATACTCGTTTTACGATAGCAGTCCGATCTTCATAGCAAGAGTTCCCTTCGAGGTTCAACACACCCCAGAAGAGCGGGATACTAATGCCCTTGTAAGCCACTGAGAGCATCAGGATGTTGATAGGAGATGTTCCCCATTTCCAATTTGTGCGATCAAGGATCAAAAGGTACTTTTGGTTCAGAGGAAACAACTGGAGTACAAGTGGAACGATCACGCTCATGTCAAATGAAAAGCCGGTGAAAAACCGGCAGGTTCTTCGATAGGAAGACTCCTCTTTGACATGAGTTTGAAAGGCTGCGGCAATTTGGGTAAGGTTTACCGTCCTAACCTCTGTACACGACAAAAATTAACGTACGAAGATTTAACGCCAAGACGCGGAGTCGCAGAGACGCAAAGAACGATTTATTTTCTTTGCGTCTCTGCGACTCCGCGTCTTGGCGTTTAAATTTTTATCGTAGCTCACCTACTGACTATCTAATGCCGAAATTTTTGTCGTGTACACAGCGTCCTAACAACAAGTAGAGCCTGAAGAATCTGTGTCAGGCAGTTAAGGCGGGCCTTGTTCCAATTCAGAAAATGGGATAAAGTGTTTTGCAACTCGCTGATTTGCTTCATTTGTACCTCGCTGTTTGAACTCAATGAGATATGATCGCTCTTCAGCGAGCCATTGTCATCAACTTATTTTTTGTCCAGTACAGAGAAGCGTGGCAAGGAAATTTTAGATTAAAGGTGGCAAGTCTTGCCTCCTCGAAACTAGAGGACCTGTTTCAAGATAAATCCAAAAAAAGAGGCAAGGTGCATGACGCACCTTGCCTCTTAAACCCAGAAAGTTAACTAGAGACTAGAAATCAAACATTACATCTATTGTGAGACCTTGGAGGCTCAAATCGCCGCCAGTTCCTACAGCATTGCCTGGAAGGCGCAAGAATTTGTTTTGTCCAAACCATACTTGCTCTTCCCATGCAGCAGTGATAGCTAGGTGGTAGGCGTCACAGGAAAGACCTGTTTCCCACTTCAGACCCAGCATCCACTCAATCACTGGTTTTACACCGTATTGGTTCTCTTTGATGTCTACATTGCTACCGCTAACGATACCGGTCACATTGTTTGTTCTGCTGTCAAATCTCTTGACTTTGAACTCTTCCCAAAGTGCTGTAAAGGCCATGTCTCCAATGATGCTGAAGCTTCTGGAGAAGTGCCAGGATGTGTTCATCCCGCCGCGGATCCCGATGCCCCAGTTTTTAATGTGGTTCGTTGTAGCGAAGGTTTCAGAAAACCCGGCTTGACCTGGGAGGACGAAGTCAACATTCATGTGCTGCTTGTTCCAAGCTCCTTTCAGACCGTAGAAAGGTTTCAACATTAGGCGTGGGCTCACATAAAAGTTGCGGCCTAATGCTAGGTCGACAACGTTCATGTTAACGCGCCATTGAGAAGCCGCAGAGACATAAGAAGTTGTTGCGATTGGATTGTTGATGGAATCAGCAAACCAATAAGCATCGGTCAATGAACCTGCGACACCATCGTCGCTATCGCCGCTGGTATGGTTATTGTTTGTGCTTTTGAACCAAGTGTACTGCGCAAATACATCCCATCCGTCATGGCAGAAATCGCTGCCCAAGCCTACTTTGAAGCCGGATGCATATTTGTTGCCTGGACGATAGACATGCCCTTCGTTAGCGCCTTCTGTCGCGCCGGTTCCCTGAGCGGTGCTCTGGAGTGCATACTCCATGTTGTCTTCACAAGCTGTCCAATAAGTGTAGTCGGCAGAAACCATCCAATCCATAGCGTTGCCTTTGATACGGTCAACTCTAGGTGTGATCATTCCTGTAGGCGTACAGATATTGCGTTCGCAGCAGTCTTCTGGCATCGGTGGGCAGACGACTGGTTCACAGCATGGCTTGGGTGGGCATACTGGCTTTGGGGCGCAATCATCAGCGAATGCACCTGTAGTGTGGCTTAAGGCCATCATTGCACATGAAATTAAAAACTTTGTCGATTTTTTTTCTAGCATAAAACTCCTTCATAAGCGGGTTAAATTTAATTTATGGGTATCACAAGCGATAAACAGATGCAAGAACAATAAAAAAAGGCAAGGTGCTCATCGCTCCTTGCCTTCTGAATACCGAATGTTGTCTAGAGACTAGAAATCAAATCTTACGTCTACAGTAAGACCTTGGAGGCTCAAACTATCCCCTGATACCGACGCAGTGCCGGGAATGCGCAAGAAATTATTCTGCTCAAACCACACTTGCTCTTCCCATGCAGCGGTGATCGCGAGGTGGTAGGCATCGCAGGAAAGGCCTGTTTCCCACTTCAATCCCAGCATCCACTCAATGACAGGTTCGACCGTATATTGGTTTTCTTTTAGGTTTATAATGCTACCGCTAACGATATCAGTCGCATTATTTGTAATGGTGTCAAATCTCTTGACTTTAAACTCTTCCCAAAGGCCTGTGAACGCCATGTCGCCGATGATGCTAAAGTTTCTAGAGAAGTGCCAAGATGTATCCATCCCTGCACGGACTCCGATGCCCCAGTTTTTGATTTTATTTGTCATCGAGCTAGTATTGGTAAGACCTGTAAAAGAAACGTCCATATGCTGCTTGTTCCAAGCGCCTTTTAACCCGTAGAAAGGTCGGAGCATGAGACGTGGGCTAACATAAAAGTTGCGGCCTAATTCTAGGTCGACAACATTCATATTCAAGCGCCACTGAGCGGAAGCGCCGCTATAACCAGTTTGATCGTTGAAAACGTTAGCATTGATATCCCAAAAAGCATCAACAAGAATAAAAACTCCTGGCTCAATAGCACGTACCGTTGTGAAATCGTCGGGCGTGTGCGAATTGTCGGTCTTCTTGAACCAAGTATATTCTGCATAGAGATCCCATCCATCATGGCAGAAATCGGTGCCTAGGCCCACTTTAAAGCCCGACGCCCATTTGTTACCTGGACGGTATACTTGTCCCTGGTCAATATCTTCTTCCGGATTGACTCCCTGCTCCGTAATGGAAAAGGCATACTCCAAACCTTTCTCGCGAGCGGTCCAATAGGTATAGTCGGCGGAAATCACCCAGTCCATAGCGTCGCCTTTGATGCGGTCAACTCTAGGAGTGATCATTCCGGTAGGCGTACAGATATTGCGTTGGCAGCAATCTTCTGGCATCGGAGGGCAGACGACTGGCTTGCAGCAAGGCTTGGGTGGACACGGCTTAGGTGGGCATACTGGCTTTGGAGCGCAGTCATCGGCAAATGCACCTGTTGCACTGCCAAGTGTCATGATGGCACATGAAACTAAAAATTTTGTCGAACTTTTCTTCATAATATACTCCTGCACAAGTGCGTTAAAGTTTTAATTTCCTAATAACATAATTAAAATTAAATCCACAACTATTTTTTAGCGTTTTGTTCGACTCTCTCTATGAGATAATTATTTCGTCGCGCTAATTCAAAATCATTTTAAAGACCTAACATTACCGTGACACTATTCTAAATAAAGAGTATACTCGCGGTCCTTAACTACCAGGAGCCCATTAATGAACGGTCTACTCCACGTCTGCTTCGTTTGCTGCCACCCGGCGCCCGCAGCCCATTTTGCCGATTTTTCCCAAGCTCTAGCTCAAAGCGGCATCATCTGTGACTTTACGGCTGCAGAAACCGCTTATAGCACCTTAAAAGGCCGCGCGGTCCCCGTGGAAGATTTCTACCCCCCGGCTCTCGTTGGAATGCTGCCTTCCTTATCTCTACTGCCCGATGAAGACGCCGAGCGTTTGGCAGAGTCTGTCGCCGCCTCTTGCAGCGCAGCGCGGGCTGTGATCACCGACGTCGGCAGCTCTTTTGCGGCAAGAGTCCAGAGAAAGCTGGCAGAAAGACATCCTGAGGTCCTCCGCATCGCCTATTACGACAACCCAGAAAGCTACGTGCCCGGCGGCTATTCAGAAACTGCAGCCAAGGTGATGGCTCAGGCACAGGTCGTCCTGTTTGCCAACGCCAACCTTGCCAAATCCCCTATATATTCTCAGCCTGGGATCCCCCTGGACCTTGCGGGTATGCGGTGTGTAGGATTAGGAAATTCTTCCCTGCCCCAGGAAGTCGCCAAGTTAAAAGAGGCGCGCTCCAGCGAAAAAGAGAGCGGCGCCCAGCGGGCAGAATTCTTAAGGAAACATGGTATCGAAGATCGAGGGCAAAAGATCGCCTTCTATATGGGCGGAGCTAACGAGGTCTATTTCAACCACGCTCTCCCCCATTTTCTGGATATCCTCCCTTTAAAAAGAGAAACCGACCCCCTAGCCCAAACGACGATTTTCATCCAGCAGCATCCGCGGGCGGTGACGGAGGGGAACAAAGATGGAAAGCTTATTGAAACCTGGAAAGCAAAATTAGGAGCTGCAGCTCCTGAAGTTGTCCTGTCTAAGGTGAAATTTGATGAGGCTGTTTTGGTTGCCGATGCGGCGATGTATTACCAGACTACGGCGAACGTCAAGTGCTTCCTCGGAGGGATCAACACTTTCCAAGTCGACTACGACACCCAAAAAGCAGGACATGTCCCCTTTGATGATGTCCTCATACGCAATGGGTTCTGCGCGAAGGCTGTGACCCAAGATGAGTTCTTGAAAGCTTTGGAGCAAAAACCGGCTCCTATCGATGAAGAGCGGGTCTACACGGAACTCCTCGGCATTAACCGGGAATGGCCGCGCATCCTCTCCTCTCTGCTTGCAGAATAATAAAGGTTCGGTTGCTCAGGAGTCCTGAGCAACCGAAAATCCCTCTATATTTTTAGGGCATCGTATTTGGGTGAGTCGGCTTGCAATGGGTCTCTTTGATCCAGATCATTGAGATCAATGAAAGGATCAAAAACACCGGAAGCGTCAAAAAGGCCGTCTTATAAGCGCTCACCGAAAAGACCCTCGCCCCTTCGACAAGACGCCCGTCCCAGACCGAATCCAAGAACTTTCCTGTAAGCGGATCGGAGAGAGCTCCCAAAAGCGCATCGAAGGCGTTCATAAATCCAATTGCTGTCGCCGCCAAAATGGGCAGGTTGATTTCGCGGATCATCGTGAAGCAGAGCAAAAAGCTGCTGATCGAAAATCCAAAAATGAATAGCAAAGTACCCACCAATGACGACGTGACAACGGGGGCGTAGATGACGGCGGAAATCGAGAGCAGCGCCACGATGGTTCCCCATAGCATGACGATACGCCGGCGTCCCAACCAATCTGAAAACCAGCCGAACACAGGAGCTCCGATCGCAAAGCCGATGAAGATCAGCGACACCATTTGTGCGGAGACGTTCTGGTTCAGTCCAAAGGCCTCCCCGATAAAAGAGACGCCCCAGAGCCCGCCGAACACCATCACAGGCGCAAAGGCAAAGCCGCTATAGATCGAGAGCCACCAAGACTGAGTATTTTGAAAGACCTGTTTGATGCTCTCGCCAAGAGAAATCTTCGTCGAAACGATATGTCTTTCCCGGGTGTGGTTCGGCGCTCTATCCTGGACAACGAGCCAAAAGAGGGCCGCTAGCACAAGGCCGGCGATGCCGATTACCTCGATCGCATGCCTCCACTCCATTTTCTGAATGAATGCAGCCAGCGGTGCCTGGCCGCCGACAGCGCCCAGCATCGCCATCGTCATCATCAATCCGGCCATGAAGGCAAAATGTCTATAGGGAAACCAGTTGGCGATGAGCTTTAAGCAGTTGACCGCCGCAAACGCCGCGCCGGCGCCGGTGACAAACCGCCCTACCCCTGCAATAAATAGATTCTCGGCATGGGCAAAGATCAAGCTTCCGAGCGCGCAGAAAACGATCGCGATCGTGGTCGTCTTTCTGGGGCCGAACTTGTCCAAAAGGAGGCCCGCAGGAATTTGGAGCAGCAGGTAAGCGTAGAAGTAGCAGGCTGCCAAATTTCCGAGCTGGGTCCCGTTGATTTGAAAGGTCTGCATCAGGGTCTTGGTCATCACGCTGGGAGATACTTCCAACGCAAATTTATAGAACATGAACAGCGCGCTGAGTAACCATATGGACCACGCGCGCACCGGGTAGGCCAAGGTTTCCTGAGTCATTTTTTTTGTCATAATTGTCCTTATCTTAAAAATTAAAACGTAACAGCTGCAAAATTGCAACCGAAAACCTAGGGTAGAGAAATCTCAATTCTCTCAATTCCTTTTCCAGACCGCGACCTTTTTAGGGTCACAAATCCCACCTCTTTTGTCGATTTAACGTGGGTTCCGCCGCAAGGGACCTGTGCAAATCCATCGATCTTCCAAAAGCGTCTTTGGTTCGCCTCATCGGAAAACCCGGTTTGGATCAATCGGTCTTCTTCAATAATCTTATTGTACTGAGCAAGGATCTCTTCAAAGAGTGAAGAAATGTGCTCTCCGTAAATAAAATCGATTCTCGCTTTGCTCTCAGAAATATGCGCCCCCACTTTTTCCAGGTGGAATGTTTGGGTCACAATCTCAAGGACCAGTTCCGCAGCAAAATGGAGCCGCATGAGCCGATAGCGGCGCGGCCAGTCAATCTCCATCGCAACAGGATCCCCTTTAGAGAGTCCGTGCCCGTCGGGAAGCGTGTAATAGATCCGATGTCCCTCCATTTTCGAATCGAGAACTGGCATTCCATTTACAGTAGCTTTATCGCTCTCCTGCCCTCCCGAAAAAGAATAGGCGATCGTCTCCTCGAGCAAAACTTGGTTTCCCGCAACGTCAGCCACCCTAGTAGCCAAGCTGCATTGGTAGGGATCTTCCCAAAAAACTTTTTTCATGGTGAACTCGGAGCTGTAGAGTTAAGAACATCTTTCCCCAATTTATAGAGGACCGAAAACACCCCGATCGCGCGGGCCTTTCGGAGAGAGCCCCACCACAATTGGCGAAAACTCTCGACCGGCAAATCATTTTGCCAGCGGGTAACAGCGGTGTTTGCGAAATGACCTGCTAAGCTTCCCCCAGCTCCAGATATAAAGGCTGCGCTGTACTCCACAGCTTTGTTATCTCCAAACATGAGCTTCATCTTTTGCGCCAACAAGTCAGCAGCGCTAATCCCTCCTACAAAGGCTGTCTCCTGAACGGACAATGCCCCGCATTGTTTTAACGACAATCTGCGGAAAGACTCGCGCGTGCTTAATTTTGCAGCGCCTCCGTTAAAGATAGCCAAAAAGGGCGAGGATACCATTCCTACGATCGCAGAGCTAACCAGCTTACCCGTCATCCCCTCGGGGTTGACATGTTCACCGAGTGCCTTTTCTACGACGTTTTGAAGCCCCATCTGGACGCCAATGATCGCGCCCACTTTGGGGGCGTTCACCACTCCTTCCTTCACACCGTTCCACAGCGTCAAAGGCGGGATAGTCAGCCCTTTTTGCTGCCAGGTCTTTCCGATCAGGTCCCGAAAGGGCAAAACAATGGCAGCGGTAGCTGCTATTGGGGGGATAACATAAGGGGCCGCTGCGGCCCAAACTCCCGGAGGTGGCTGTCCACTCTTGGGAGTCGGTAATATAGGTGACATAAAATTGATCCTCATTTCGATTAAAAAAGTTATATAAAAGCGCTTCAGAGCTCTCTGGGCCCCGGAAACAAAAAAGATGTGAGAGTATCAATGTATGTTATTCGCCTAGGGGCGAATAAGCCCGACGGCAAGAATGGAGAAAAAACTTTGCAAAGCAACAACCGCATGTACACAGGAGACCCCTGCGTCCACAACTCCTACAGAAAGATACTGAGAGTTTAAGTGCGTTGCTTTCATGCTGATCATTATAGTAAAAGCTCGAATTCCCTGGCAATAAGAACCTTTTTTAAACAATAGAAAGCGCGTCTAAAATATTTTATACTACTTCTGTGACCATCACTTGGATTGCTTTTTTGTCTCTGTGGTCTAATGTTCTTGATAGATCCAGCGCGCTAGCGAATCCAGAGTGATGGCAGCTGCAGCGGGATACTCAGCGGGATCCATCCCCGGCCCAACAAAATCAAATAGAAATGATTTCGGCAAGCAAGCCTTGATGACAGCGAACTGCTGGCCGCAGAATGGCTGATTGGCTACGAACAACGCCGTGCAAGGCGCAGGCTCCGTCTGCAGCCATGCAGCCACAGTGTCTTCCCTGCTCGGGCGCTTGATCACTGCACCCTCTTTCTTCATCGGCGCGGCAAAAAATAGCGCGGGCAGATGGCGCATGTCTTCAGGAAGATCTGTTTCTTGCCAGATCAAGCGGGCCGCCTCGCACTCCTGATGGCAGCGATCAATAAACCGATCGATGCGCGGGTCGAGCGGTCGATCCCCCGTCAGCCACACCACCTTATCAAAACGGATCCCTTCCAGCCAAAGCTGCTTAAGATATTCTAGGCGCAGCTGCATACGAGGAGTCGTGGCTCCAAGGATCACAGCTACATCATAACGATCAAGCGAGGGCTTCCAAGGTGAAAACATTCCTTGTTTTGCGGCCCAGTCCAAAACAACCTGCCTCTCTTCCGAGGAAAGCTCGTCAACCTCCCATAGTTCCAGACCTGCTTTACGCAGCCACCGCTTTTGCGTTTCCGCAACGATGTCGGCCTCCGAAGGGATCTGCAAAGCCATAGCGAGTTCCGACAACGCTACTCGATCGATCCAATGGTCCTGGACTGGCAATCCAATGAGTGTTTGAGTGAAACAAAAGGTGAGTAAGAGAAGAGGTTTGATCATGGGTAGAAGTCTACAATAATTGGACGAAAATCGGAATGATCTTGAGCAATCTGGCTCATGAACCTATCCCAGTATTTGAAAATGTTGATTTTTGAACGATTTTTTCACAGATTTCAAAATCGCTTTGCAGGGCCTACTTGAATAAGTAGGCCAAGAAGCGGTTTTGAAAGATGTGGAAAAAGAATCAAAAAGCATATTTTTTGAATACTGGGATAGGTTCAAGGATGGTATTATTCTGTATCGCTATTAAACTCCAAGAGATCCGGTTCGTCTAAAACCGGAATAATACCATTTATCAGAAATAATCTTCACAATCGTAGGTGCCTTTCACCTGCGATCTTGCCACCCATCCATGCTGTGCTTTTATTTTCATCAACACCTCCAGTAGTCCTTAACAAAAATTCTTGAGATAATTTCTAGCGTGAAAGCTCACTGAAATCGACGACCGCGTAGCTTCGCAAGTTGATCCGTATTAATCTAATACGAATCAAC
>VFKB01000038.1 GCA_009885755.1 Parachlamydiales bacterium
CGGGAGGGGCTAAATGTGATCCGCTGGGCAATTTTTAGGAGGGTGGGTCGAAGAAAATTTAGGCGACTGTTGTCGTGCTTTACTGATTTAGAAGCAGTGGGTTGCGCTGCATGAAATTATTTTTTGTCCAGTACAGAGTCAAATAATATAAGTGCTTTACCTCTGAGATTAATTAGTGTAAATGAGAAAGTAAACGGAAATGTTGTTTTGAATCCACAATTATTAGCAATTGGCCTCTTAGCTAGTTTGTTCTCATCTTCTTTGGCTTTTTCAGCTTTAGAAGAAGAGGAAGCTATTTATCCCACAAATCTACTCAAAAGGGTTTCTTTGTCTCAGGCTGTGGGAACAGAAGCGGGAATAGCTTCTATGACAGACTATACTTCTCTAGCACTTCTTTTCGCTCCTGACTTTTGGATAGGTGAGGTGCTTCCGATGGTTAACTTAAGAGGTTTTCGATTCTCAGACAACACCTTTGCTGGGAGTTTTGGAGTTGCAGCGCGGTACTTACCTACTTCAATTTGCGAAGTGATTGGTTTGAACGCATACTACGACGTTAGAGAGGAATCTGGGGGTCCCTTTCATCAGCTAGGGCTGGGGGCAGAGGTTTTGAGTAAGCGATGGGACTTACGCATAAACGGATATCTACCGCTCGGACCAGGACGTAATGTGTCGACTTGTGTGTTTGATGATTATATCGGTGACTATTTTATATTCAGACGTCGCACTAAATTTTCTTACTATGGCTTTAACGCTGAAGCGGGGTGGCTTGCTATCCAATCGAAGAACTTTCTGCTCTATTGTGCGACAGGACCCTACTATTTTTCTGGTAAAGTCAAACAAGAGGTTCCAGGATGGCTACTGCGAGTCAGACCCCAATTTAATGACTATGTCGCTCTTGATCTCAGAGTTTCTTTTGATCCTATATTCCACACCGTGTTTCAGGCTCAGCTTTTTTTTACCATTCCATTATACCGATTAGGATCTCATGGTTCTAGAACAGGACCTTGTGGGATGACTGAGAGGCAAATCTATCAACCCGTGGAGCGTTTTGAGGTGATTCCGACGAGTCGGCGCTGTTGCTGGGGAGCGAATTTTTAATCAACTTTAGACTTCTTTCGTAACCTCATTTACTTGCCAAAACCGTTCTTTTCCCACGGATTTTTATCGCTCTCTCTCGTCGACTCTTCAGAGTCGCCTCGCTCGTTTGATCTGAAACTTCAAGCAGTTTCTAAAAATCTGCGGAAAAATCTCCGGTTTTTTCAAGCAAAGCAGGTTACGAAAGAAGTCTTTTATATCGAGCCTGGTGTTTGTAGCAGAGGAGTGTGTTGGCGAGGAGCATGGCAATCGTCATGGGGCCGACGCCGCCGGGAACGGGTGTGATGTGGGAGGCGACGGAGGAAACGCCGTGAAAATCGACGTCACCGACGATGCGTCCTTCAACGCGGTTCATCCCGACGTCGATGACGGTAGCGCCCTTTTTCACCATGTCTTTGGTGATGAGGTGGGGTTTGCCGGTGGCGGCGACGATGTCAGCTGTGAGGCAGAGGGCTTTGAGATTTTCGGTGTGGCTGTGGGCGACGGTGACGGTGGCGTTGCAATTGGGGTGTTTTTGCATGAGGAGGGCGGCGAGGGGTTTCCCGACGATGTTGCTGCGGCCCACGATGACGACGTGCTTGCCAGCTAAGGGGATGTTGGAGGTTTCTAGGAGATACTGGATGCCGCGGGGAGTGCAGGGAACGAGCCCTTTTTCGCCGAGGAGCAGGCAGCCAACGTTGTAGGGATGGAACCCGTCGACATCTTTGTGGATAGAGACGCTGGTCATCACGGCGCCGACGTGGAGGTGCGAGGGGAGTGGCTGCTGGATGAGGATGGCGTCAATTTTTGGATTTTGGTTGAGCTTTTCGATCTCTTCGATGAGCTGGGCTTGGGGGATCGTTTCAGGAAATTCTTTGTCAAACGAGAGAATGCCGGCTCTAGCGCACGCCTTTTTCTTGGCGCTGATGTAGGTGCGCGATGCGGGATTTTGTCCGATGAGGACGAAGGCGAGGCCTGGTTTTCGGCCCTCCAAGCTGCTCACAAAGGTGGCCACTTCCGCTTCGATATCTTGGGCAATGGCTTTTCCGTCGATCAGGGTCATCGCTTCTCCAGTTCTTTGATCATATGATCATGGAGATGGCCATTTGAAGCAAGCACTGTTTTGCTGTTGAATACGTCTCGCTCGGAGCCATCGTACTGGCTCACCTTCCCGCCCGCTTCTTGGACGAGGAGTTTTCCAGCGGCGACGTCCCACGGTTCGAGCGACACTTCCCAGAAGGCGTCAAAACGGCCGGCGGCGACATAGGCGAGGTCGATGGCGGCGGAGCCGAGGCGGCGGGTCGGGACACCTAATTTTGTCATGTGGGCAAAACTATCGATGCAGTGGAGGGGATTTTCATCGGCGTTGTAAGGAAATCCGGTGGCGATGAAGGCGGCGGCGAGGGTGTCGGTTGCTGTGACTTTCAGACGGACGTCGTTGAGGTAGGCGCCTTGTCCCTCTTGGGCGATGAAGAGTTCATTGAGCATGGGGGCGAAGACAACGCCGGTGACAAGTTTTCCTTCGACGGCAACGCCGATGCTGACGGAAAAGATCGGAATACTGTGGGCAAAATTGACGGTGCCGTCGAGAGGATCTACGATCCATTGGACCGTGTTTTTCCCCTCGGAGCCGCTCTCCTCGGCCAAAATGGCGTGGGATGGGAATGCATCAAGGATCATCGCTTTGATCATCTTCTCGGAGGCTTTATCATATTCGGTGACGAGATTTTGCCGGCCGGGTTTGGAAGAAATTTTGAAGCTGGTGCCAAAGCCTTTTTCGAGGAGCTCTCCGGCCTTGAGAGCGGCTTGGACGGCGATAAAGGTGAGTTCAGATGTGTTCATTTATGTTTCTTCTTCTGTTTGCTTAGTGAGGAAGCGGTGCCAAGTCCCCTTTTTGAGGTAGGCGATGATTTTTAGCGGCATGGTGAACCAGAAAAGCGCGTAGAGGGCGTCGCAGAGGGGCATGACGAAAAGATCGGTCAGCGCCAGTTTCCAGGTGAAGGTGACCTCTTTGAAAAGGATGAGCTGCATGAGCGTGGAGATGAGGGAAAAAAAGAGGGTGAAGAGGGATAGGGAAAGGGGTTTGTCCTCAAAAAAGTGGCGCTTCTGATTGTAGAGGATCAGCGTGGTGAGCGAATAGTTGAGCGCGTAGGTGCCGAAGCGGAGCTCGGCGGAGAGGAGGTCGATGATGATCCCGGATAAAAAGGCGAGCCAGAGCGAGGAGATTAGGGAGGTGCGCATGAACGCGAGGCTCAAGAAGGGGGCAAAGGCGATCAGCCGCAGGCTGGGAAACAGGACGGTCCCCAGGATCGCATAAAATAAGCTTAAGAAAAATGGGATCAACATGTAATCAATTAGAGCGGAACACAAGTTTTTGAGCAAGCAAGCTCAGCGTCGGTGTGGGGACCGAGAGCGCTTTTAATTTGTCGCACGCGGTCTTGTAGAGGCTTAAGGCGAGCTCCTCGGCTTCTTCGATGGTCAGAAAGGAGAGGACGGTGGTTTTTTCCTCCTCTTTGCCGGCATCGAGGATATCGTCGATGATCTGGAAGGCGAGTCCGAGGTTTTTGCCAATTTCATTGAGTAGGAGGTAATCGTCGGGAGGCGCGCCTCCGATGATGGCCCCAAATTCTAGCGCGGTGCTGATCAGCGCGGCGGTCTTGTAGAGGTCCATGAACTTAAGCGTTTCCCAATCGATTTTTTTATTTTCGCTGAGGAGGTCGACGACCTGCCCGCCGATCATTCCGTCGGCGCCGGCGTTGAAAGCGAGGCAGCGGATGAGTTGGAGTTTTTGGTCAGCGGAGAGATGTTTATCTTCGCTGAGCAATTGGAACGCATAGGTTAGGAGAAAATCTCCGGTGAGAACGGCGTGCCCCTCTCCGTAGATTTTGTGAACGGTGGGTTTCCCGCGCCGCTCATCGTCGTCATCCATGCAGGGGAGATCGTCGTGGACGAGCGAATAGGTGTGGATGAGTTCGAGGGCGCAGGCGGGGACGATGGCGCGTTCTAGAGGGGCTTGATAGGCTTCGGCAGTGGCGAGCACGAGCAATGGGCGCAGCCGTTTGCCGCCGGAGTGCAGAGCGTATCTGCCGGCGTCAAAGAGCGAGGCGTGGAGCGCGCCTTCTCTTGGGGAGATCAGCGACTCAAGCGTTTTTTCGATCCACTCAATGTTCTGAAGGAGCAGGGACTCCGATTCCGAAGTAGTCAAAGCCATGGGCACTCATATCCTGGTGTTTATATTGGTTCCGTCCGTCGAAAAATCCTTTGCCCTGCATCTTTTCCATGAGCGCTTGGCAATCGACGAACCTAAATTGTTTCCACTCGGTAACTAGCGCGATCGCATGGGCGCCGGCGGCGGCGTCATACTCGTCAGTGCACCAGTGGAGGTTGGGGTGGTCGCCGAGCAGATTTTTTGCATTGTGCATCGAGACTGGATCAAAGAGGCGCAATTTGGCGCCGGCGGCGAGCAGCTCCTGGATCAGTTCGAGCGAGGGGGCTTCGCGGATGTCATCGGTGTCGGGCTTGAACGAGAGGCCCCAAATCGCGATCGTCTTGTCGCTTAGGCCTCCCGCTTTGCCAAAGTAGGAGTTGATCTTTTTGGCAAGGAGCTTTTTTTGCCGAATGTTGATCGTCTCGACGGCATTGATGACGGGCGTTTCGTAGTTGACATCGCGGGCCATTGCCTGAAGCGCTTTGAGGTCTTTCGGAAAGCAGGAGCCGCCGTAGCCGACGCCGGGATAGAGAAATTGGTAGCCGATGCGGGAATCAGAGCCGATGCCGATGCGCACTTCGTTGATGTTCGCGCCGATCTTTTCGCAGAGGCCGGCGAGCTCATTCATGAACGAGATACGGGTGGCAAGCATGGCGTTCGCGGCATATTTTGTCATTTCTGCGGAGTGGACGTCCATGATGAGGAGCCGATCGTGGTTCAGGTTGAACGAGGCGTAGAGGGCCTTCATTTTTTGGGTTGCCTGCGGGCTGTCAAGGCCGAGGATGATCCGGTCGGGCTTCATGCAGTCGCTGATGGCCGATCCCTCTTTGAGGAATTCGGGATTGGAGACGACGTCGAAGGGGATTTGTGTGAATTGCTGCATGTGTTTTTTGACGGCGGCGGCGGTGCCGACAGGCACGGTGGATTTGTTCACGACGATCTTGTAGGAGGTCATGTGCCTTGCAATTTGCTCCGCTGCGGAAAAGACGTAGCTGAGGTCGCACGAGCCGCTGGCATCTGAGGGGGTCGGCACGGCGATGAAGCACACTTCGGCGCCTTTGACGGCAGAAGGGTAGTCGGTGGTGAAGTGGAGGCGTCCCGCTTTGACATTCCGTTTGACGAGCTCGTCGAGCGAAGGTTCGAAAATGGGGATGATCCCATTTTTCAATTTTTCCACTTTGACGGCGTCGATGTCGAGGCAGGTGACGTGGTGGCCCATTTCAGCGAAGCAGGCGCCTGTAACGAGGCCGACGTAGCCGCTGCCGATGATTAAGAGGTGCATAAGTGTCCTTCTTTTAGGATGAGGGTGCGGTCGCAGAGTTTGGCGAGCTCGGGATCGTGGGTGACGACGATGAGGGCTTTATTCATTTTTTTTGCAGAGTCGATGAGGAGCTCGTGGATCCCTTGCGAGGTGGCGTGGTCGAGATTTCCTGTCGGCTCGTCGGCGAGGATCAGCTCTGGATCGTTACAGAGGGCTCGGGCGATTGCCACGCGCTGCTTTTCCCCGCCGGAGAGGAATTTGACAAGGATCTCTTTGCGGGAGGTGAGCCCGACCTGTTCTAGAAGTTCTAGGGCTCTAGCGACGCTCTGTTTTTCTTTGCGCGCGATTTTCGCCGGCATGAGGACGTTGGAGAGAGCTGTCTCCTCTTCCATGAGATGGAACGCCTGAAAAATAAATCCGATGTGCCGGTTGCGCAGCAGCGAGGTGTTTGCCGCTTTCACCGGCTGGCCGGCGATCTCTATTTCTCCTGCGCTCGGCGCTTCAAGAGTTCCTAAGATATGTAGCAGCGTACTTTTCCCTTCGCCCGATTTGCCCATGATGGCGACCGCCTCGCCGGGGGCGACCTCTAAAGAGATCTCTTTGAGCAGCTCGATGCCGGGAAACGACTTGGAAAGATTTTTTGCGACGACGACGTGTTTCATTCGGACCTCAAGATGTTCGAGGGGCGGAGCCGGCAGGCCTTGATGGCGGGGACGAGTCCGGCGACGAGCGCCATGAGCGGCGTCACGATCAAAATAAAGGTCAGCGCGCTGGAGCTGAGCGTGGTGGGAAGATTTTTTCCGTAGAAGGCGGCGTTGAACGCCTCATGGCCTTGGAGGAAGCTGAGGAAGCCGACGACAGTGTCGATATTTTGCAGCGTGAGGTAGGCGGCGAACGCTCCCAGAGCTGCGCTGAGGATGCCCATCGCGATCCCGCAGACGCCGAAGATGGCCGCGATGCTGAAGTTGGAGGCTCCCATCGATTGCATGATGCCGATCTCTTTTTTCTTGTCGTTCACGAGGAGGACGAGGAGAGAAATGATATTCGAGCAAGCGACGACTAAGATGATGATGCCAACGAGCATGAAGAGGAGCTTATCGCTTTGGAACTGCTCCATCAAATCTTTGGCGAAGTCATACTCTTTAAATGAGGTGACCTGCCAATATTCCCCAATGCCGGCCTTGTCGAACGCTTCGACGATCTGTTTTTTGATCGCATTCACATCGTCGAGATTTTGGAACCACACCTGGATCCCATTTGATAGGCTCGGGTCGAAGGTGTAAGATTGGGACGAGGCGTTGACCGCATGGGCGATGTCGCCTGGAAGCAAGATGCACTTGTTGCCAATCGCCATGATGCCGGGATCGTAAAATCCGGCGACGAAGATCGGGAGGCGCTGTTCTTGGATTGAGCTGATCGTCGGCGCGGAATAGGCGAGGTAGCCTTGATCGCCGACGCAGACGCCTGCGGATTCAAAACTTTTGGCGAGGAGGACTCCATTTGCAGGAAGGACCCCTTTTTTATCGACGCTATATGCCCAAAGCGGGGGTGTGTTAGGCGTCTTTGCAAAATGGGTCTTAGGTTCTGCTTTAGCGATTTCCAAGCCATCCCAGTGGATCTCGCCCTGGATCGAAATTCCCTGAAGCGTCCCTTGGACTTTCAGAAGAACATCGGTGAGGTTTTTTGCGTTCTGGATGGAGGCTGAATTAGGAACGGCGCGGAAGGTGAGGCCCCGTTCGGTGAGGAGTGGCGCATTTGCATCGACGATCCTCTCGCCTTGCGCATCGACAAATTTTAGGGCGCCGCTCTGTTTGATCAGGCTGCCGTGGCCTTTCACCGGCTTTTCATCGAGGACGCAGTGGGTGATGCTTCCATTTTTTTCAAAGGCTTGCGCAGAAAAGCGGACCCCTTCGGGGAGAAGGTTCGCAGGCAGGCGCCAATGGTTGAGTGTTGTCTTCACCTCTTCTAACTGGATATTTTCTAGTAGGGACTGCAATTTTTTCGGCGAGGCGTTCGAGAGATAGAAAAGGTGGTTGAGATCTTTTGTTTTGAGCGGGCTGAGGAGGGAGAGGAGGTAGGGGCTGCGGTCGGAAAAGGAGGAGAGGTAGGAGGCCTGGGTGAGATGCGTTTGCACATCGCCGCCGCGCTGGGTGATGAGGCCCGATTCGGGGCGGCTCAGTTGGAGCTTCATCATCGCGCCGCTGAGCTCATAGTCTTGGAAGACGACTCCGGGGATTTGCTGTAAAATTTTATAGGCTGTTTTGACAGGATCAACCGGAGCGCCGTCGGGGCCGAGCTGTTTAGGGGCTAGATAGGCGGGGAGTTCAGGGTCGCTCTCGGGAGAATAGGGATCGGTGCGGAGGGAGGCGGCCTTTTGCGCTAAGGTTTTGTGCTCATAGCTCGAAGCGCTGCTGAACGCGTCGACCTTGTAGTAATAAGAATTTAAATAGGCATTTGTCGGGTTGATCCGGAGGGGTGCGTTGAAAGAGGTCAGTTTTTGGAGCCAGTTCTTCTCGATCCCTTCCGTAACGGAAAGGAATAAAAGGACCAACCATACCACTAGAGAGATCACCGCCACAGAGAGCGTGGCGATTAAAGAGACAGAAAGCTGCTTCTTTCTAGGGATAAGGTATTTGAGAGCTACAGACAGTTCAAACATCGTACCCCAAGTAGAAAATTACTTAGCTTCTTTAAATACGACGTGCTTACGCAGTTTTTTATCGTATTTCTTCAGCTCGATTCTACCCGTTGTATTGCGCTTGTTCTTTTCTGTCCAGTAGCACTCGTCGCTTTCGGTGCTTTTCATTTTTACGTTTTCTCGCGCGCCTTTTGCCATAAAGAATATCCTTTAACTAGGTTTATGTGGTGATTATAAGCTTCAATCCAATAACGGACAAGAAATTTTCTTTGCGCAAAAATATTTTGAACGCTAGATTGAGGTTATGAAAAACTACCTATTACTTTCCGCTCTCCCGATCGCAGCTTTTGCAGCCAGCGAGACCAATATCATCACCAATCGCCCCAGCGACCAGAGCACTCAGAATAGCGCTCAGCAGCAAGTCTACTACGGCAACGAGCCTGAAGTGCGCCTAGAGGAAAGCTGTGAAAAGAAGGAAATGATGCCCATGTTCCCTGCCTCCGCGCGGATGCAGATCTGCGATGGCCTCAACCTCGTTTTTATGGGGGATTTCCTCTACTTTAAAGCTAAAGAGGATAATCTGGAGTATGCGCTTAAAAGTCGCGATGTCGTCGTAAATGACCTTGCACGAGTAAACGGGAAGATCCATCAGATCGCCACCGAATATAAACCTGGCTTTCGGGTGGGAATGGGGCTTTTGATCCCGCATGACAATTGGGACATTTTCTTTACTTGGACCCGCTATCAGATGAGTCAGCGCTCCTCGATCGCCGCTAGTACGGGAGAGACTGTTTACCCACTCATGTTGAATCAATCTCAAAATCCTATAGCTACTAACGCCTCTGCTGAGTGGCATCTCAATTTTAATACAGGTGATCTGGAGTTCGGCCGCAGCTTTTTTGCGGGGCGTTCTTTTGTGCTCAGGCCCTTTGCGGGTGCTCGGGGCGCCTGGATCAATAATGGGCTGAATGCCGAATATGGGAACGTAGATTTCCGAGCCAGCGGGCTTCCTACGTTTTCTTCCGTCGATGTGGATAACGACTCCAGCTTCCGCGCTTGGGGCTTGCGTGCGGGTATTGATGCTGACTGGGAATTTGGAGAAGGCTGGAGCCTATTTGTAAATGGCGCCGCTTCCTTGCTATGGAGCCACTTCAACATCTCACAAACTGAGACCCTGTCCGATGGATCAACCATGAATCACTTCAACAATAGCTTTCACGCGGTCACTCCTGTATTCGATATGCAAGGCGGCTTGGCGTGGGGACACTATTTATTCAAGCACCGCTATTTTGTGAGGATCCATGCCGCTTGGGAAGAACAGGTTTGGTTCGATCAAAATCGCTTCGGCCGGATGATCGGCGTCAGTAATCCTGGCGGTATGGTATTCAATGAGGGGAACTTGTCCCTTTCTGGCCTTAATGTCGGGATCATGCTCGGGTTCTAAGAATTGAGTGGAATCCGTATTTGCGGCTCCAAGTCGAGGCCATCGCCGTGGCCTTGTCTTTGATAGACATGGTAGCCTAGGCCGGCGATCATCGCCGCATTATCTAACACAAGCCCTTGGGTCGGCCAGTAGAGCGGGAATCCCGGATTCTTTTCTGCAAAGAGCACGCGCAGCCTCTGGTTATTCGAAACCCCACCTCCAAAAAAGATCGCCTTGCATCCGAAAACTTCTGCGGCCTTCAGCGCTTTGTCCACCACATCGCCCAAAGCCGTTTCTTGGAACGAGGCCGCAACGTGGGCCTTATCTTCTTCCGCAATAATAAGTGGCGCATGCTTGTTAGAGTTGGGCCCTTTGACGGTGTAGAGGACGTTGGTCTTCAGCCCGCTAAAAGAAAAATCCCAGGGACGCCCTTTCACGTGCCCCGCTCTGAACGGATATTTTTTTGGGTCGCCGCTGCGCGCCAGAGCTTCGATCGCCGGCCCGCCCGGATAGATCAGACCGAGAAGGTTGCCCACCTTATCGAAGGCCTCTCCGATCGCGTCATCGACGGTGGTGCCGATGAGGGTGTAGCTGCCGATCGCTTCCATTTTCACCAAAAACGTATGGCCCCCGGAAACGACCACGCCGAGTGAAGGGAATGGGATGTTTTCTAAAGGCATCATCGAGGCGTAAATATGGGCTTCGACGTGGTTAACGCCGATGAGGGGTATGTTCCAGGCAAGCGCGAGACCTTTTGCAGCATTGAGGCCGATGAGCAGTGCGCCGATTAGGCCAGGGCCTTTGGCGACGGCAATTAGATCGGGGCGCTCGATTTGGGCTTGTTTCAGGGCCTCTTCCAAAATGGGAAAAAGGACGTCGATGTGGCGGCGGCAGGCCAGCTCAGGAAAAACGCCTCCGTAGAGTTCGTGCAGGTCCATCTGGGAGGTGACGACATTGGATAGCACCTCTTTCCCGTCGCGGACAATCGCGCAGGCGGTCTCATCGCACGTGGTCTCAATGCCTAAAACTAGGGAGGGGGTTGTCATGGAGGAAAGGGTAGCAGATCCAGCGATACTTTTCCATGAGAAACCCCCTATAAACTAAAAATTTTCCTGCTGCTAATTGACACTTCTTTGCGCGATCCACAGCAACCTTTCGTTTTTGTCCCCGCCCACAATAGAGGCTACATTATTGCCAAATTGTTCCAAGTGGGTGGCTAGATTTGGCAACCACTGAAAAGGGACAAATGCATCCTCCCAGGAAGCTACGTGATAGTTTCTTTGACCATAGGGATCCAGGCGGCCTGCTAACCAGCAGCATCTTGTAGGTTTCTTGGATCGATCCATATATTTCTGGCGGAGCAGCAGTTGACATCAGCCGGGATCACAATTTTGCGAAATCTATAAGGGCTATAGACAATTTCGGGCAGTGCTCTTGCCGGCCATTGTCGGCTTTCATCAAATGTAGAGATGATATCGCGAGTATCATCCATATAATGGAGAAAAGACTCGATACCATATTCGAGGTGGGGGCTATAAACTGTTTCAGCCACTGGGACTCGCAAGCCATTCGGCGCCCTTAGGCTAGTCCAAACACGGCTTGCTGCTGCCATGGTGAGATCTACTCAGAGTCGCCTGTTGTCTTAAAAATGATTTTGGTGCCGCCAAATTCATACCGAACAATAGGAAAAGTTTGATTGAGATATTTCTCATTCCCATCGCTCCCGTTCGTAATGGTCACAGATTCTCCGTTTGCAGTGGTCTCTGTTTTCCAAGTAGAAATGCTTCTTTCGCCGGGTTGTAAACGTTGGTGGGTTGTGTATGTGGGGATGTTGTAGCCTACAGGACGTGTCATGAGAGTTTTCCGTGGTGTAAAAAGAGGAATAGGCTACTAGAATGACCGATATTTGTCAACGAGGGAAGCTGCGGCGACATCGGCGATCCAGAGCGCTGGGTGCGTCAAGGTTCCAACCCCTTGGATGGGATAGGTGCCCGGCGACTCCAGAAATGCTTTGGCGAGGATCTCTCCCTTGCCTGCGCCCAGGGCATAGACGACGATATGGGAGGCGCTGTTGATGCAGGGATAAGTGAAGGTCATGCGCCAGGTGTTGTGCTGGGGAACATGGTTCGCGACGACGAGCTCGTGATGGGCATGAAGGGCGTTGGTGTGCGGAAAAAGCGAGGCGGTGTGCCCATCGTCTCCTATGCCGAGAAGGACGAGGTCGAGAGGATGTTTTGCAATGAGCGCGCCGTAGGCATGGGCGTTCGGGACAATGTTCTCCTCGGCGACCATCCGGTGGATTTGTGATTCGGGGATGGGAAGTTTTTTGAACGACTCCATCGCCATCCGATAGTTGCTGTCGGGGCTGGTGGGCGGCACGCTCCGCTCATCGCTCCAAAAGAGATGCACTTTTGTCCAGTCAAAGGCGGACGGCTTTTGGGCTAGCATTTCGTAAATTTTTTTGGGTGTCGAGCCTCCCGAAAGGGCGACATGAAAATGCCCCTTAGTGTGGATGGCTTCCTTAGCGGTTTGGATGAAGTGGTCGACGCAGTAGTTAAGTGTTGTTTGAGTGTCGCCGGGAATGACGAGCCGTGCCCTTTTTTCTAGCATAGCGTAAGCGCGTCCATTTTGGTGACGGCGCCCAGGACTTTGAGGTAATGTTCGCTGGTCCGCTTGTGGTAGATCTCTTTCACGAGCGATTGCCCCGATTCGGCCTTTGCGAAGACGAATTGGGCCGGGATTTCACATTTGTCTTCCGTGCACAGGATGAGATTGATTTGCGGAGGAAATTGGGGATCGCGCGAAAAAGCGAAGTGGTGTCCTTCGGAGGTCATGAGGTCGACCGAAATGATGGTGCCGGGAGCGAGCTTCTCATTTAGCGTAGGGACGAGGGTAATCTGGACGGCGCCCTTTTCGTAAGAAAAAGAGAGAGAGTCGGAGTTAGAGGCGAGGTTGTCCATCTTCCATTCGAGCTGGCACGCCAGCCACGCTTGGAAGTAGATCGACTGGATCTTCGTGTGGCAGAAGAACGGAGTCTCTCTTCCGTTATACTGGATCTTGATTGTTTTTGTTTTTTTGAGGAGGGAGAGCCGGTCATCGGTGTAGAAACAGGTGGAGAAGAGATCGCGCCAGCTTTCCATGCGGGCCCAATTGAGGTCAGCGATGTCGGCGTGGGTGACCGCTTGATGGCGGAGGACGGCTTTGGCGAACCCGGGCAAGTTGGTGGTCGACTCTGAATCAAAGATCAGCCGCGAGCATAATTTTTCCAGAGGGTAGGCGAGCGGATTGTTTTCGGCGGGGTCTTCTGCCCATACTAAGTAGACGGGGAGATCGGGAACGATGTGAGGCAGAACGACAAACGGGATCCGCATCTGCTGGAGTCCGGCAACGTCGATCTGGATAAAGTCGCAGGCGGCATCATTTTCTGCAGGGCCGACCGGAAGTACGGAGACAGAGCTTTTTAAAAAGTCGGCGCCGGGAGTTTGATCGACTGCGATGAAGATGATCCGCGAAGGGAACTTTTGGATTGCCTTGAGGGCAATCGAGCGGTAGTATTCGGCGCGGTGGTTGTTGTGGACGTAGAAAATCAGGTTGAACAGCGAAGCGCGCATTTTGTTGGTGCCATCCAAGGTCTCCCAAATACGTGTGAGCTCTACTTCTATCTGCGCGGGCGAGGAGAGGGTTTTGAAGGTCATCTAAATAAGCCTCCACTTCCGATTGTCTTTTCCAATCAACGCATCTGCGGCCTCGGGCCCCCAGCTGCCGGCTTGATAGTTCGGGAAATCGGCAGGCTTGGTGGCCGCCCAGTTTTCTAGGAGAGGGGTGAGTAGGCGCCAGGAATTAAACACCTCATCTTCGCGCGCAAAGAGGGTGTTGTCTCCGGCGATCGCGTCAGCGATAAGCCGTTCGTAGGCCTCAGGGGGCGACATGCCGAAGTAGGAGCCATAGCGGAAGTCCATTTTTACCGGCTGGATGGGACTCGCATAGCCAGGAACTTTGCAGTTGATCTTAAGCGATGTCCCTTCATCTGGCTGGATCCGCAGCGCGAGGATGTTGTGCTCGTTCTTGCGCGTGGGAGTTTGGAACAGAACGCCCGGAGGATCTTTGAAGACAAGGGCAATTTCGGTTGCCCGCTTGGGGAGCCGCTTGCCGCTGCGCAAATAGAACGGAACTCCGGCCCAGCGCCAGTTGTCGATGTAGAGACGCAGAGCAGCGAATGTTTCGACAGTGGAGGTGGGATTGACATTATTTTCATGCCGGTATCCCAAGACCTCTTCGCCGTTGATGTAGCCGGCGCTGTACTGTCCACGGACGGCGTCGCTTATTTCGAGCGGGCGGATCGCTTCCAACACTTTGACTTTTTCATCGCGGATCGCATTGGCCGAGAGATTGACCGGCGGCTCCATCGCCACTAGCGAGAGGAGCTGCATCATGTGGTTTTGTATGATATCGCGAACGAGCCCCGACTCTTCCCAAAATAGGCCGCGAGTCCCGATCCCGATCTCCTCGGCCACTGTAATCTGTACGTGGTCGATGTAGCGGTTGTTCCAGAGCGATTCAAAGATCGAGTTGGCGAAGCGGAAGACCAAGATGTTTTGGACCGTCTCTTTGCCAAGATAATGGTCGATCCGGAAGATCTGCTCTTCGTTCAAAAAGCGGAGGAGCTCTTTTTGCAGACTTTGAGCTGACGTAAGATCGTGGCCGAACGGTTTTTCGATGATGACGCGCGACCACTTGTCTTTGACTTCTGAGGAGTCATACAAAAGGCCAAACTTTTGGAGCTTTTCGCAGATGAGGGGAAAAAAGCTGGGCTGAGTCGACAGGTAAAAGAGTCGGTTTCCCTTGGTGCCCAATTTAGCGTCGAGTTCGGCTAAAAATATCTTTAGACTCTCGTAGCCGGCGTCGTCGTGGAACTCCGACATGTGGTAGTAGATGTGGTCCTGGAATTTGTTCCAGAGCGGCTCTTCGATCGGCTTGACGCGGGAGTATTTGCTGACAGCATCTTTGCACTCAGTGCGGAACGATTCGTGGGTTTTGGGACGCCGCGCAAAGCCGACACAGGCGAATTGGGGCGGTAGTTGTCCTTCGCGGGTGAGGTTGTATAGGGCGGGTACGAGTTTGCGCGCGGTCAGGTCGCCGGTAGCGCCAAAAATGACGAGGACACACGGATCTATCACGCGGCTGGATAAGCCTGGTTCAGAAAGGGGATGTTCTTCCATAACGGCAGATTATACCATTCTCAGATGAATTGTAAAGATTTCTGTGAGCGCACTAGTGCCCAGTATTTTCTTTTAGGGCTTGGATCATGGCCAAGACCTTAAAATCTCCGCGGAAGATCTGCTGCAGATGGGTAAACTCCTGGTCTGTAAAACAGAGGGGCATATCGGAAGTATCCACTTTTTGCCACAGGCTAAAGAGCTGGGCGATTTTTGGTCTGACGCGGGCGAGGCTGTCGGAGTGCTGCTTAAGCTGCATTAAGCCTGTGTCTTTGAGCGCTTGCCGGTCCCATTGATTGACGGCAGAAAGGGGGTTGGGAAGTGCGCTGGGAATAAAAACTTTCTTCGCAAGTTCATTGACCTCTTGGCTTAAGGCTTTGAGTTTTGCATGCCGTTCCGCATCGGTCGCCATTTCAGGGAGAACGGTCGAGTATCTTTCCACATGAATGTCATAAGTCCTCTTCCAATTTCCGTGTAGATCATACTTTTTTCCTCTGACTAGAAGCACGTCATAAGGCGTTTCTCCGGCAATCGATTTTGCGTAAGGGTCGGCGCCAGCTAAAAGCAAAAATTCGACCACCTTCCAGTGCTCCTTAAAACAATGGCAGGCGAGGTGCAGCGGGGTGAAGCCCCTCCTATTCGCAGCGTTGATATTTTTCGTCTGTCCGAGCAAAATTTTTAAAATCTCTAGGTTGCTATTCCCGTCCAGCAAGGTAAGCATGTAGGCATGAAGGGCTGTTCCGCCAAAATCGGGATCGATTTCGTCAACTTCAGCGCCGAGTTCGAGTAGCTGGCAGACGAGATCGATGTCCTGGAGTTCCATGATGGCGTAGTAGAGGGGAGTGTGGACGCCCACTTCATGCGCGGATTTAAAGCGGCAGTTCAAGACTTTTTCCCCTCTTCTAGAGATGAGATTTCTCATGTTTTCTGCGGTATAAGCCCTACAGGTCACCGTAGAACTCGCTAAAAACTTGGAACTTGTTGCTTGAACAGACATTTTAACCTGATTGTTAATAGTTAATTTGGTCTGTGATTATATATTATTTATCAGTTTTCATAAATGCGAATTATAGTTTTTAAATAGAACCAATTTCAAGAAATGTTTGTAACAACACAGTCGCCGACAGAGAATCAGCGTGCTTGGCCCGCTTTTTGCGGGACACTTCACCCTCTTTCATCAGTTTATTGACCTGGGAGGTGGTGAGCCGCTCATCGAGCAGCACAACCGGGAGGGTAAAACATTTGGCAAATTCCCGAACCATCGTGGTGCTGGGGCTGTCTTTGCCGCTCAGGAGGAGGGGGAGCCCGATCACGAGCGTCTCAATGGGGCCAAATTTGGCTAGCTGCGCCACGACAATCTGGGCCGATTCTTGGACCGTTTTTCCCGCCTTCAAAAAGGGCTGGGGCATCGCCACAATCTTGCGCTCGTCGGAAACAGCCAGTCCGATGCGCGCCGTCCCAAAATCGATCGCAGCGATCCTACCCATTTCCCTTTCTAGCCTTGGCGGCAGCGATAAAATCGCGGAAGAGCGGATGGGGGGCGCTCGGTTTGGATTTGAACTCGGGGTGGTACTGGACGCCTACCATCCAAGGATGGCCTTTAACTTCGGCCACTTCACAAAGTTCATCATTTTCTAACACCCCCGATAGGACAAGCCCCTCTTTTTCACACGCCTCTTTGTAGAGGTTGTTGAACTCGAAGCGGTGTCGATGCCTCTCAGAGATCACAGGTTTCCCATAAGCCTCAAAGGCCTTGGAGCCGGGCGATAGTAGGCAGTTGTAGGCCCCCAGCCGCATCGTGCCCCCTTTGTTCTCCACTTGCCGCTGCTCGCTGAGGAGCGAGATCACCGGATGGGGCGTTGCAGGATCCATCTCTGTCGAATTGGCGTTGTCGAGTCCGAGGACATGGCGCGCAAATTCGACGCAGAGCACTTGCATCCCGAGGCAGAGCCCGAAGTAGGGGATATTGTTCTCGCGGCAGTATTGGGCCGTTAAAATTTTGCCGATCCAGCCCCGCTCGCCGAAGCCGCCCGGAATCAGGTAGCCGTCGCAGCCGCCGATGATCTCCGCAACGTTATCTTTTCCTAAAATCTTGTCCGACTCGAAGCTCTTGATCTCGAGTTGCACGTCATTGGCGATTGCTGCATGTTCTAAGGCCTCGAAGACAGATTTGTAAGCATCTTTATGCTGCAGGTATTTGCCGACGATCCCGATCGTGACTTTGCCTTTAGGATGGAGGATCTTATACAGCATCGCTTCCCAATCGGAGAGATCGACATGCTTTTTGGGGAAGCCGAGCAGTTCGCAGATCTTGCTGTCTAGGCCCTGGTTGTGCAAACTTAACGGCACTTCATAAATGCTGTACTCCACATCCACTTCGTCGATGACCGCTTCCTTGCGGACGCTGCAGAAGAGGCTGATTTTGTCCTTGATCTCTTCGGAAAGGCTCTGTTCGCAGCGGCATAAAATAATATCGGGAATGATGCCGATCGCGCGCAGCTGCTGGACCGAGTGCTGGGTCGGTTTTGTCTTCACTTCTCCCGCCGCCTTTAAATAGGGGACGTAGGTGAGGTGGATCGTGATCGCATCATTAGGCCGCTCATGCTTGAACTGGCGGATCGCTTCCAAAAAGGGGAGCGATTCAATATCGCCCACAGTGCCGCCGATCTCCACAAGCAGGACCTCGATTCCAGGCTCTTGCGTTGCGCAGGCCAAAATCCGGTGCTTGATCTCATCGGTGACATGAGGAATGACTTGAACAGTCTTTCCCAAATAATCGCCGCGCCGCTCCTTCTTGATGACAGCGTCATAGATCTGTCCTGAAGTGGCGTTCGAGGCTTTAGAGAGGGTGGCGTTGCTGTAGCGGTAATAATGGCCAAGATCGAGGTCAGTTTCTGCTCCGTCGTCGGTGACATAGACCTCTCCGTGTTGGAAGGGGCTCATCGTGCCTGGGTCGACGTTCAGGTAGGGGTCGAGTTTTAACATCGCCACTTTCAGGCCGCGCCGCTCGAGCAGCATGGCGATCGATGCAGAAGTGAGCCCTTTCCCTAAGGAAGAGACCACGCCGCCGGTAATAAAGATGTATTTTGGTTGCACGAACGACTCCCTTCTGGTTTGTCCCATTTTCGCGGATAGAAAGAAAAAAATCAAGGTGGATAGGGCGTCAGCAAACTAAATATTTGAGACCTATGCTAAGAATTCAGCAACGATATCTTTAGCCTTGCAAGTTAGCGGAAACTGCGTGACATCTTTACTAAGTTCGTTAAGACAAGCAGTGGAAATAGGGTTGGAGCTCAAAAGGAGAACATCATTTGCCAAAAGGAAGTAAGTTTTTAATTTCGGATGGGAAAGGAGCATCTGCAGGCTGTTTCGGTCGCCTGAGTTTAATGCCTCTTGGACGAGGGCCCCAAGTCTTTTTATTGCGGAAGGGCTTTGCGCTAAAAATCCGTTGAGTTCTTCGTAGCTAGTGCTCCATTTCAAAAATCCATGAGATAATTTCTAGCGTGAAAGCTTAGCTGAAATCGGCGACCGCGTAGCTTCGCAAGTTGATCCGTATTAATGCAATACGAATCAACTTGGGATCGTCGATTTGAGCGGCTTTGACGCCGAAATTACTCCAAGGATTTTTGAAATGGAGCACTAGAGGGATTGTCCGAGGCGAGGAACCTCTCGCAATGAGCCAAGGGTGAATGGCTGCTGAAAATGGTAGAAGACGACTGAAGATTAAAAGTGGTTCTGCTCATATTTTCTCCTGCGTGGGAGTTTATCAACGATGTTCATTTCCTGACAAGATCTAGTGGTCCTTAAAAAAAATTCTTTAGATAATTTCTAGCGTGAAAGCTCCGTAGAATCGACGACCGCAGGCTTCGCAAGTTGATTCGTATTGAATTAATACGGATCAACTTGCGATCGTCGATTATACGGGCTTTGACGCCGAAATTATTCCAAGAATTTTTTCTAAGGACCACCAGGATAATCTTGCCAACATTTCCTAAATCCTTAAAAATGACGACATGCCACAGACACTCGAGCGCCTGCGCCAAGACTACCATCCTCCAGTCCCCAAGTTGCTCCAAAAGTTATCTCATATTTCCTTCGCGCCCGGTAAACCCACCTCAAGTCTTGCCCAACCCGAAGAGCTCAAAAAACTCTTTCCCCGCACTTTCGGGCGACCCATCGCAGCCGCATCATTGGGGAAAGAACGGACGAGAAAGCCGCTCCGCATCGGCGCCGTATTTTCCGGAGGCCAAGCTCCTGGCGGCCACAACGTGATCGCAGGACTTTATGACGCCCTTCCAGAAAAGAGCGCCTTGTTCGGGTTTTTGAACGGCCCCACCGGACTCATCAGCGGCGCCTATAAAGAGCTCACGCGGGAGATCATCGCTCCCTACCGCAACCAAGGGGGCTTCGATCTTCTCGGTTCGGGAAGAACCAAGATCGAGACGCCCGAGCAATTTTCCTCCTGTCTGAAAGTGTGCCAAAACCTCAAGCTTGACGGCCTTGTCATCATCGGAGGAGACGACTCCAATACCAACGCCGCCCTCCTCGCAGAATTTTTCCTCTCTCAAGACTGCGCCACCAAGGTCATCGGTGTTCCTAAAACGATCGACGGCGATCTGCAAAATCCCATGCTCCCCATTTCTTTTGGATTTGATACGGCGTGCAAGGTCTATGCAGAAATGATCGGGAATATCGCTCGGGATGCCGCCTCGGCCAAAAAGTATTACCACTTCATTCGGCTCATGGGCCGATCTGCATCCCATATTGCCCTCGAATGCGCCTTGTCCACCCATCCTAACCTGACTCTGATCGGTGAAGAAAAGAGAGGGCTGGATGAGATCGTCAAAGAGATCGTCGATCTGATCGCTGCGCGTGCGGCTGTAGGCAAGAAATATGGAGTGATCCTGATCCCTGAAGGGATCATTGAGTTCATCCCCGAATTCTCTCAATTGTTAAAAGAGCTCAATCAAACTAGCGACATCAAGTCTTTGACTCCGCCGTCCCGCCACTGTTTTGCCCAGTTCCCCGAAGAGATACAGAATCAGCTCCTCATTGAGCGCGATCCGCACGGCAACGTGCAAGTCTCCCTCATTGAGACCGAAAGGATGCTCATCGAACTCGTCCGGAAGGAAATCGATGGATCTTTCAGCGCCGTCAACCACTTTTTGGGCTATGAAGGGCGCTCCGGATTTCCTTCAAACTTCGACGCAGCCTATTGCTACGCCCTCGGGATGACCGCCATTGCTTTGATCGAGACCGGCCATACCGGATATATGGGCGTGATCCCCAATTTGCGAGCTCCGATAGAAGAGTGGACGCCTCAGGGGCTGCCGCTCACGATGCTGATGCACGTCGAGCAGCGCAACGGAAAACATAAACCGGTCATCCAAAAGGCGCTCGTCGATCTGAAAGGCAAGCCGTTCCAGAAGTTTGCCAAGATGCGCAATTCATGGAAAATTGAAGATCATTATTCTAATCCAGGTCCAATTCAATTCTTTGGTCCAAAAGAATTAACTGATTCAATTCCGCATATTTTGGTTGAATAATTATTTTCAATTGATATAATCACGAACAGATATGATACTCAAAAAAGATGGCCGCTTCGTAAACCCGCACGTAGAAGATAATCGACGCACCCTTATGGATCTCGTCCGTTGGAAGACAGGCTTTTTTAAAGACCCCGTCCAGGACCCGATCGCGCCCAAGTCTTTTTCCTATCCGATGCCGAAGCGCTCGTTTAATCCGGAAGGCTCTTCCGCCATGTGGATCAATCATAGCACCTATTTAATCTCCATCAACGGCCTTAACATCCTCACCGACCCCATCTGGAGCCAGCGCTGTTCACCCGTCAAATTTTTGGGACCCAAGCGCAAGTTCGAGGCGCCGATCGGAATCGACCAGCTGCCCAAGATCGATTATGTCCTCATCAGCCACAACCATTACGACCACCTCGATGAAAAGACCGTGATGCAGCTTTTTCACCACTTCCGCCATATTACATGGATTGTTCCGACAGGCGTGAAAGAGTGGTTCACCAAACGGGGCATCACCCAAGTTGTCGAACTTTCCTGGTGGGAGCACCACAATTTTCAAGGCCAGATGAGAGTGACTGCCGTACCGGCCCAACATTTTTCAGGGCGGACGAATCGCGATTTAAACCGGACCCTATGGGCAGGCTACGTCTGCGAGTTTGGTCCCAAGCGCTTCTATTTTGTCGGGGATACAGGATACAATCCGCATGATTTCAAAAGAATTGGCCACACTTGGGGGGAGATGGATTTGAGCCTCATTCCGATCGGCTCCTATTTACCACGCCGCTTCATGTCGCCCGTCCACATCGATCCCTACGACGCCGTCTGCATCCATAAAGAGGTGGGCTCCAAGTTCAGCCTCGGCATGCACTGGAAAACCTTTAACCTCTCCGATGAAAAAACCCATCAGCCTCCCTACGACCTACTCCAAGCCTGTAAAAAAGAGTCGGTCGACCCCGCTTCCTTTCTGCCGATCGAGCCCGGACACATCGTCAATTGGTAGAATTCTAAAGATTTATCACTTCAGAAAGCTGAGGTTTTTTCACGTGCTTTTTCCTTATCGGTTCAATAATTTGCATGGGAAAAAGGAAGGACAAAAGCCCATTTCCCTTATCGACTTCGACGCCCGTTGTATAATGGGCTTTGATGAAAGCGTGAAGATGAGGCGCGGGAAGATTTTGCGCAGTTGATGTTGTCACATGGCTATAGTTGTTGGAAGAACAGTTCGCTACTTGCGAAAAAATGCATTGCCCGAGTCCATACGCTACAATTTAGCATCCATGGGGTAGGGGAAATCTATGCCTTTCAGGCATTTGTGCAACAAAGCCAGGCGTTACTATAAACAAGACGCTCTTAAAGAGCTACGGAGCGTTTTTTAGATTTGAGCCAATTATAGTTTAATTTTTCCTTGGTTTGGGTTAGATTTCAATTTATGGACCTAGCACAAAAGAAATGCAGCGCCTGCGCGCAAGGCATAGCTCCCCTGAAAGGAGCCGCCCTCCAAACGCTCTACAAGCAGTTGCCTCCCGGGTGGAAGATTGTCGACGAGCATCATCTCGAAAGAGACTATACCTTTAAAAATTTCAAAGAGGCGCTCGCCTTCGTGAACCGCGTTGGCGCCATTGCCGAAGAGGAGGGGCACCATCCCGATATTTTCTTGGCTTGGGGCAAAGTGAAGATCACCCTCTACACCCACAAAATTGGTGGCCTGTCGGAAAGCGACTTCATCCTAGCAGCTAAGTGTAACGTATGAGCAAAGTGCCATCCGTATCGATAAAGGGAGGCAAAAAGCTTCCTTTGATTGGGCTGGGGACTTGGGAGCTGGTCGGCAAGTCGTGCACCTACATGGTGGAAAAGGCGCTTGAGCTCGGCTATCGCCATATCGATACCGCCCATCTCTATCAAAACCACGCGGCGATCAAGAAAGCGATTAAGAATATACCCCGGGATCAAATCTTCATCACCTCAAAGCTCGTCTTGGACCAGATCGACTACAAAAATTGCGAAGAATCGGTGGAAGAGACGTGCGACCTCGCCCTAAAGGAGCTGGGGACCGACTATATCGACCTGTACCTCATCCATCGCCCCGACCGCTCCAAGCCGATGAAAGATGTGCTCCACGCGATGAACCGCTTGGCCGAAAAGGGGAAGATTTCTTATGTCGGCGTGAGCAATTTTAATATCCACCATCTTCAAGATATGATGCATGCTGGGATCCAAATCTCTGCAAACCAGGTGGAGTTCCATCCCTACCTGTATCAGAAAGCGCTGTGGGATTTTTGCAAGTCGCACCAGATCCAGCTCATCGCCTACCGACCGCTAGGCAAGGGAGCCCTGCTTACAGAGCCGCTTCTTCAGGAAATTGGGGCGAAGCATAAAAAATCGGCGGCACAGATCGCGCTGCGCTGGATCGTGCAGAAGGGGATCCCGGTAATCCCAAAGGCTAGTTCAGAAAAGCATCTAAAGGAAAATTTTGCGATCTTTGACTTTAAATTGAGCGATGAGGAGATGAATCGCTTAGATCAGCTCAACCGCAATCAGCGGTTCTGTAAACCAGAGTGGTCCGACTTCGATTATTAAGAGAAATTGAAGGGCGTTCGGTACTGCGCCTGAATCGTCTTCATGAGATAGACCGCATTTCCCGCTTCCCAGTGGGAGACCCCTTCATCATGGATCAGCGTTTCTCGATTCAAAGGATCAAAGATCGCTCCCGATTGGAAAAGATGGAGCAGCTCCATTGAGGTGGAACCGCCCGATCGGGTGATCGTCCGATTGCAGCGCGCCATCAAAAGAGCAAGATTTTCTTCCGCTTGCGTTTGCAAGGGGACAATGGTAAGACCTTCGGGCGCCTTCGGCATACGCTTGGTCACCGCTTTTAGCAACTCTTTGTGCTCATTGGGGCCGCAGTAAACAAAGAGAAAATGCTTTTCTTTCGTACTTTGCGCGCGCGCAATGATCGCATCGACCCAGTCAAGGACGCCCCGATGGGGAGGCTGGCTCCCGAGCATCAAGAAAGTCACCTGCGTTTCTTTTTCAATGAGATACAATTGCTCGCCCATAGAGAGCATGAGGTGGAGGCTTCTCAACTTCTCTTTGAGGTTATCCGTTTGTAAGAACGCATTCCGTATAGGAAAAACGCGGTCGGTGATCACTTCCAGCATGCCGCACGACTGGCGCCAAAAGTCCTCAGATTCGGTGATCGCAGGAGGGGAGTAGACGGTTAGTAGGGGAGCCAGCAGCGGATTGCGCCCGATCCTTTTGAGTGAACGCAAAAAGTGGCTGGCCTTTTGGGTCGGCATATCGGTGAGGTAAAGGTGCAGACGCACACCCCAGCCCCTTTTTTTATTCACAAATCGGAGGGCTTTTAGCAGGGCAAGCGTGCAAATCGGCTGCGTGCTGACCACATACTCAGGTTCTTCCTTGAGGCTCATCAAGAGGTGGATAAACTTCAAGAAGACGATTGGGTAAAATAGGCGGTCAGCGCACTTTTGGAGGGTGATCAGGCAGTGTTGGGTCTTGACCTTCCCCTTGCGCTGAGATTTATTCCACAGGTTAACGCAGAATTCCCCAATCGGCCCAAGGAAGTACTCTCCCATGATGTCATAGGTGTGGCTCACATCGAGATCAATCCCTTTTTTCGCATATTCTTGGGTTAATCTCTGCTGCAAGGAGTCCTTAGCAGTGCGATGTCCGCCGCCGCCACGAGACCAAATAAATATAATTGTTTTCTTGTGCGCCATTAATTATATAATTGAACATTTTTATTTAAAATTCAACTATTTAATTGCACAATTAATCGCAAAATGATAACTTAAGAATAAGGAGCCGTTGATCTTATAAATGAACGAAAGTTCAATTAAAAGATGCCTCAAGGTACCACACCCTCTAAAAGAGGAGCAATCTTAGGTCTTGTTTAATTAACAACTTAAGATTCATTTGGCTTGAGAGTTAAAACGGCTTCCCACCTTCCAGCCTCATCTGTGTAAGATGACCAGCTGGAAGGTTTTTTTTTGTCCGGAAGCAGTTTTACTAGCCCTTAATCCGCCAGTGAGACTTGCGGAAGTGATGGATGATCAAAGGGATCGCGCTCATTAGGACCACTCCCACGATCAAGAACGACTCATAGAAGAGAAGGCTTCCCACGTCGAGTTGTCCAGGAGGGATGAAGGCGATCGCAAAGGCAAAGGTCGAAGCGATGATCCCGGTTACGCACGCGATCCACATCCCTGTGTTGCCGAATGGAACCCTATAGGTGCGCTCCACCTTCGGTTTTTTATAGCGGAGGCGGATGGCTGCGATGAACATCAAGACATACATCATCAGATACGTTTGGGCGCTCAGCGCCGTCAAGATCCAGAATGAGCTGCTCAGCGAGGGCATGAACAGAAATACGCAGGAGGAGATCGAAACGATGATCGCTTGGAAGATCAAGAGATTTGTCGGGACCCCATGCTTGTTGAGCTTATGGAACTGCGGGGGAAGATTGCCATGCATTGTGGTCGCATAAAGTCCTTTGACAGGACCCACAATCCACGCGTTGACCTCAGCAATGGCTCCAATGATGAGCAGGACGCCCATGATTGGCAAAATCCATCCAATGCTATAAGAACTGAAGAAAATTTCAAACGCCTGCATCAGCCCTGAAACGAGATTGATTTTTTCTTTCGGGATCACGGTCCCGATTGCAAGGGCTCCCAACATAAACACAAAGAAGGTGATCAGCGCGGCGAGAAGGATCGCGCGTGGATAGTTCTTTTGGGGCTTCTCGACGTCTCCCGCGTGGGCGGCAGAGACTTCCAATCCCGCGAAAGCCAAGAACAGCCCCGATAGAAAGACGACGTTCTGGAAGCTCGACAGATCGGGCAGGAGAGCTGCGGCCGAATAAGTCATGTGGGAAGGATTGCCCTTCAATAGCCAAAGAGCGCCCAAGCCAATCACTAAAATTCCAGGCACAATGGTTCCCACGATCACGCCGATCGCGCTGAACCAGCTCGAGGTCTTGATCCCCAAATAGTTGCCTAGCGTCATTCCCCAAAATCCGATTAAGATCACGGCAAGGACGTAAAACTTGTTCTGCACGAGGTCCACATCGACCACATAGGCCAGCGTGGTGGCGACAAACGAAAGAATGACCGGATACCAGGCGACGTTGTGCACCCACTGCATCCAGATCGCAAAAAAGCCCCAGCGGTCTCCCAATCCTTCGCGCACCCAGACGTAAACCCCGCCCGTTTTCGGCCAGCCAGTGGCCAGTTCCGCGGAGACAAGGGCGCAAGGGATCAAGAACAGGAGCGCCACGACAAGGAAATAACAGACCGCGCTGAGGCCATATTCGGACACGAGTGGCAAATTGCGCAGGCTTGCCATAATCGAGACGTTTAACATCGCAAGCACAAAAATGCTCAGCACTCTTCGCGTTTTTTTCATGGGAGAATTTCCTGTTTTAGATTATAGGGGTTCTTTTAGGCTCATTTGCCTTTCTGAAAACCAATCGATAAAATTTGCAGTCTCGATATGGGCCGGGTTTTCGTTGAGCCATTCAATGATGTTAGAAGCCCCATAAATTGCCTTGTTATCAACGACTAGGCAAGGGACACGGAGCTCTCCGCCCACCCTTTTCAACTCATCCTTGCCTTGAGGGTTGTTCTGGAGGTTCTTCAAAGAGATCGTCCGATGATTTTTTTGTAGGTACTCTAAAATTTCTCTAGAATAGGGACAAGTCGGAAGGTAGTATAAGGTCGCCTCTTGTTTGACCTCAGACACCTGGCTGAAACACAGAAAAATAGATAACAAGATCGCGCTCATAGCCCTCCATTGTCTTTTTCTAAAGCCGGACAGCCCCTAGCGTGAGGTGTCCACATTTTTATTGGATACTACACTACTCGTACTCCGCCAATCAAGTTTTTACATTGTATTGTTGATTTTTTGTCTCAATATGATTACGATTTCCACAACAAATAACAATGGGAGGTTCCATGAAAATTGCACGCCTACTCTTCACTACTGTGTGTATGGTGGCTCAACTCTCCTCCTATGCAGGAGAAGAATCTATGATTAAATGTGTAGAACCCACTCAGGCAATGACCTTTGAGACCGGGAAAACTTATATCGCTGTCATCCATACAAATAAGGGCGACATCACGTGCGAGCTCAATTACCAAAAAGCGCCTATGTCCGTAACGAACTTTGTTCAGCTCGTTCAGGCCGGCTTTTATAATGGCCTGACCTTCCACCGGGTCGTTCCCCGCTTTGTCATCCAAGGGGGAGACCCAAATGGAACAGGAAACGGCGGCCCCGGATATACCATTCCGGCCGAGATCGGCCTTTCTCATCAGCAGGGGGCGCTCGCTTGGGCCCGGCTTCCGGACCAAGTCAACCCGCAAAAGCGTTCTAGCGGTTCTCAATTTTATATAACTTTAGAAAACGTGCCCCATTTGGACGGCGAATATTCCGTTTTTGGTAAAACAATTACAGGGATGGAAGTCGTTAAAAAGATCAAACAAGGCGATATAATTGAGCGAATTGATATTACAATTAAATAATTTTTAAAATTTTTTTATTCTTAAAAAACCCTTCTAGAATATATTCTAAGGAGGGTTTTTTAATTCACAAACATTCTTGTAAAGAACTATTTTTAAAAAATTCTTTGTATTTAATTATAAATGTTATATATTGAAGGTTATAGGGAGTGAATAAGTTTTTAAGCTTCTTGTATGAAACTTAAAACTAATCAGAACCTATTACCAAACAAGGAGTATTATTTTATGGCAAAAGCAAAAAAATCACGTAAATCAGCTAGAAAAACTGTTAGAAAAACAGCTCGTAAATCGACTGCTAGAAAAGCTCGCAGATCTAAAAAAGCGGCTCGTCGATAAGCGATCCCTGAAAAATTAGCTTAGACGATTGAAGTTTAGGATTTAATTTTAGGTGTCGAGCAAGCATCAGGGCTTGCTCGATTTTTTTTTGTCTTTATACTATTTATTATAAATAACGTGCACTTGGACCCACGCGAAAGCTCCCGCGGTTATTCGATCGTAAGTGGGTCAATATTAAGTTGATATAGACCCACTTGCGATCGGACAACCCCGGGGCTTTGGCGCGGTCGAAGTGCACGCTCTTTATGATAACTGGTATTATTTGGACAGATTCACCACTAGCTGCTCTGGCTGGTTAGTATCTTTATCAATCAACGTCACAGTGAAAGATTCTTTAAACTCTTTAACAGGAACGAAGACAACCGCGTTCATTCTGCCGTGAGGATAGAGGATCTGGTCTTTCGCTTCTTTGGAGATAAAGTCGTTGTCCAACTGCTTGTTGGCCTGCGACGACTTGATCCCGTCAACAATCGCGGGAATCACAAGCGGCCACAGGAGCAAAGAACCCACTCCATAGGCGGCAACTCGGCCGACCGTCGAAGTGTGCACCGTTTCCGCAACCACTTCAGCAGGGACGTGAGGCAAACTTAACCCGTTGAGTACGAACTGCATCGTTCTTTTGGAGTTGTTCTGGATCGTGAGCTGGACAGGCTGGTACCCTTCGCTTAAGACATCTCGATCGAGATACTGTCTGCAGTCATATTTCGTAAAGGCTTTTGCGCCCAGGACGATTTCGGGGCCTTCTTGACCTTGAGGGATATATTCAGGCGCCAAGGTGTTGTTTAGGGCCGTAGCTTTATAACTCGCGCATCCTGAAAGGACGAGTGTGGTCGCTAGAAGCGCCGTTCCGCATAATTTTTTTGTAATTTTCATGATTAACTCCTATAATTTTAACGAACATTTTATTAAACAACTCGATTATTTTTCTATGAAAATCCCGCAGTTTCTATTAAACTTTCCCTCAATGGATAAAAAAATCATAGTGATTGGCGGAGGCGCCGCCGGGTTCTTTGGGGCGATCACCTGCGCGCGGGCGCATCCCGGCCATTCGGTCATCCTCATTGAGAAAATGCGCCAGGTCCTCGCCAAGGTACGGATTTCGGGCGGCGGCAGATGCAACGTGACCCATTCCTGTTTTGACCCAGCGCAGCTCGTCCGGGCCTATCCGCGCGGCGGCAAGGCCCTGCTCGGCCCTTTTCACCGGTTCCAACCCCGCGATACGATCGAGTGGTTCAAAGAGTGCGGCGTCGAACTAAAGACCGAGGCCGACGGCCGGATGTTCCCGGTCTCCAACAGCTCAGAAACGATCATCCAATGCCTCATGCAAGAAGCGGAAAAGGCCGGGGTCATCCTCATGCGCGAGACCGAAGTCCTTGGGATAGAGCCGGGATTCACTGTACAACTGAAAGACCAAGAGAGCCTCCATGCCGATGCGCTGCTGCTCGCGACAGGGAGTTCCAAAAAAGGGTATGAATGGGCGCAGCATTTGGGGCACACGATCATTCCGCCCGTGCCGTCTCTTTTTACCTTCAATATTAAAGATGAGCGGATCGAAGACTTAAGTGGGGTCAGCGTTCCCCATGTTAAGGTGCAGATTGAGGGGACAGACCTCAAACAGGAAGGGCCGCTCCTCATCACTCACTGGGGGATGAGCGGGCCCGCCATTCTCAAACTCTCAGCGTGGGGCGCCCGTATTTTGCACGACCTCAACTATGAAGCGACGCTCCGGGTCAACTGGGCTCCCAACCAGAAACCTGACCAAGTTAGGGCCGATCTCCAAGAGATGCGCACTAGCCGCGGCAAGAAAACCGTTTGGACAGAGATCCTATATGGACTTCCCAAAAACCTGTGGAAAAAACTGATTGCTGCTGCCGGGATCAAAGAAGATCGCCTATTTGCGCAGCTATCCAACCAAGAACTTCAAGGGCTCACGGTTCAGCTGACCGATGCCCGGTTTCCCATTTGTGGAAAGAGCACCAATAAGGATGAGTTTGTCACCTGCGGCGGGGTCGCCCTCAACGAGGTCAACTTTCAGACGATGGAGAGTAAGCTCTGCCCCGGCCTCTACTTTGCAGGGGAGATTTTAGATATCGAGGGGATCACCGGTGGCTTCAACTTCCAAAACGCCTGGACGACTGCCTGGATTGCCGGCAACTCTATGCTCGGAACTTCCCTTCCATGACGATTTCTTTTAAGGGTCTTCGATCCGAGGGCTCTTCCTTTTTTTGCATCTCTTCGGGCAGGCTTTCTTTAGGAGCTTTCTTACCTATCGCCACCATTGCTTCCACTTGATAGTCATCGGGAATATGCAGAGCTTTGGCCGCCTTGGCAAAATCGAATCCTTCCATACCATGGGTCACAAGTCCCCGGTGGCTAGCTTCTAAAGCAAGGGCCATCCAGGCCGATCCTGTATCAAAACTGTGGGTGCGGCAAGGCTTTTGGTTGTGATCGAAGGTCTTCTTTGAAACGACAACCACAAGCGCGGCGGCATTCTTGGTCCACGACTGGTTGAACTCTACCATTAGATCAAAAAAGGTCTTCCATGCCGGCGTACCCCGTTTAGCATAGATAAAGCGCCAAGGCTGATTGTTGTAAGATGAGGGAGACCAGCGGGCCGCTTCAAAAAGGGGCATCAGCTCCTCGTCGCTCATTTCTTCACCAGTCATCGCACGCGGCGACCAGCGGTTAAGGATTAGGGGGAGGATGGGATAGTTGGCTTTTCTTTTCATAGCTTGATCCTTAATGTTAAATGTAACATAACGAAGTTTGGATAAAAAGGGGAGTCCCAAAATGAAAATTGTGGTCATTGGCTGTGGAGTGATGGGCGGAGCATTGGCGAAACACTTTGCTCAGGACAATGAAGTGCTGCTCTATGACCACCACAAAGAGAAGAGCGAAAAATTAGCAAAGGAGATCGGCGCCAAAGTCTGTAAAGACCTCATCGAGGCAGCCAAAGAGTCGGAAGTGATTTTGCTCGCCGTTAAGCCGAAAGATCTGACGAGCGCCTCAAAAGCGATCAGCGCTGTGACAAAGGGCGTCTTGATCAGCATTCTCGCAGGAACTTCGCTTGCAACACTAAAGAAAAACTTCCCTTCCGCTTCTTGTGTGCGGATGATGCCAAACTTGCCGCTCACCTGCGGCTCCGGGGTGCTTGGCCTCGCCGAAGATCCTGCGCTCCACGAAAGCGTAAAAAAGGATGTAGGAACGATATTACAAGGCTTAGGCCTCGTGCTCTGGTTGCCCGAGGCAAAAATTGAAGCGCTCACGCCGCTCGCCGGATCGGGGCCCGCATTTGTCCTCGTCATGATCGAGGCGATGATCGAAGCGGGAATTTTCATGGGATTTACAGCCGCAGAGGCCCAAGAACTCGTTCTAAAAACGATCGAAGGTACCGTCGCCATGCTTAGAGCGTCGGGTAAACATCCCGCAGCGCTTAAGTGGGAGATCGCATCGCCGGCTGGTACTACCATTGCAGGCATGAAAGAGATGGAAGAGAGGGGAGTGCGTGCAGGCATAGCGGGAGCATTAGTTGCTGCTTACCGCCGCAACCAAGTTTTATTAGGCGAAAATCCCTCAATCTTTTAGTATCCAATTTATAGGGTGCGTAAGGAAGCTAATGCTTCGTGGACGCACTTAAGGAGCGCATATGGAAGTTACGGGCAATATCTCAAAAAGTTCCCCGGTAAGTCCCCCTTCGGGGTTACAGCCGCCTCCCTACATTTTTCAAAATACCAATCGCGAAACAGCAGAACGCTTACTCCTCAATGAACCTCAAGGGACCTATTTGTTCCGAAAAGGGGGGCAGGACAAGCAGCTTGAAAAGACACTAAGAATGCCTTGCTATACATTGACGTGGAATAACGAGGAACAGAAGATTTCTGAGAAAGTTGTCGTCCAAGCCCCGAAAGGGTATCTATTTTATGACGATGATTTGACGCTGAGCGGCAAAGCTTTTTCTACGCTAAGCGCATTAATGAGCACGCTGAATCCATCGCTTAACACGCAGCTGAAGCCGTGAGCTCCTTTCTTCACAATGTCAGGAATTAGGGCCGCGAAATCAATCTCCCATCCCTTATGCTCAAAGACCCCATTTTCAATCACATATCTTGCGACTAAAAACGCCCCGAATAAGATATATAGAGGTAATAAGTAGACGAAACCCACTCCGCTGATCAGCGCAATAAAGGTTGCGATCGACGCGACCAAGGCGATGATCCCCAAAATGTGCATGACCATTTTTTTCGTATTTTGGGCTTGGAGCTGGTCCACGAGTTGCGCAGCCGGTAACTTTCCCTCTTTGATCTCTTGAGTCAGCCATTTACCAACGCGGCGTTCCAGTTTGATTTGCCCGATGGGGTCGCTCAAATAGCGGTTTTTAACCCAGTTTAGAGTGTTTTCAGGATCCGAGGTGTCAATATTCTTGTACATCCGCACCGCGCGTGCTAAACCTAAGCTCTCTGGAATGATCGTGATCGCCGCGGCAGCGATCCCTAAGCAGCCGCTGGCTATCCCTAAGACATGGATCGCGGTGGACGAGACAGGCATGAGCATGTCAACAGCAAGAGATGCAGATGTAGCGGCATAGCCGGTATTAACGGGGATATTGATGATGCTGACCGCATGGTCTAGAATTTTTTCTTCATCATGGACCCGATGAGCTTTAAAAATTTCATTCATATCATAAGGGAGCGTCAGGGGATAGAAAATCGATTCCCCAACATATAATGCGGATCTAGCGGTATCTGTAATTCCTTGTATAGATTGAATGTTCATGCGCAAATTTTATCATTTTTCTAAAGTAATAACAAGAAAAATAGAATGTATTATATAATCGAAATTTTCATTATTTCGTGTTGTGCAATTTTCATGAAAACTTTATATCATGTGATATGACAAGAATCATTTTACCCGCATCGGATGACAAGCTTTTAGATGAATGTGAAGTCTCCACGTTTCGGGCGAGCGGCGCCGGCGGCCAGCATGTGAACCGGACCGATAGCGCCGTGAGGCTTAAGCATATTCCGACAGGGATTACCGTGACGTGCCAAGAGGAGAGGAGCCAGCTTCTCAATAAAATGATCTGTATTAAAAAATTACGTTTAAAGGTCGAAGCCCTTAACTACCGGAAACCCAAGCGGATCCCGACCCGGGTTCCCTATGGAGAAGTCAAGAAAAGACTTGAGGGAAAATCGAAAGCTTCTCAAAAAAAGACCTTCCGAAAAAGGCCCTCTTCTGAAGACTAACTTTTAATTATCATTGCTAATTAAATGTTTTATTTGTTACATATAATATAAAGTAGACAGCATGAGTTAACAAAGGATTTTATGATTTATTATAAATGGCTTCTCTGCGGATTGACCCCTTTTGCGATCACCCTTGCCGCGACCTTAAATGCGGATCCTTTGATTGCGTCTTTCTTTCCTTCTGGCCGGGGCAATAAAGACAAGGTGACTGCAGACCAACAGTGCGTTTCTCCAAAAACCCGGCAAAATGCCGAGGCATGCGTCGTTAAGGCAATAGAACAATGCTTAGTTGAAGAACCCTGCTGCCCGCCCGTGATGGGGAACTGGTATTTTGGAGGAGCGGCTGCCTATGGAAGAATGGTGCCGGGCAACGATGCTTTGATCGAATCGGCCCTTTTGCAAGAGATCATTGCGATCGTAGGAAATATTTCAGTCCAAAGCGGCGGGTTCGCTTGGAGGGCTTTTGGGGGAGCTCTTGCGAAAATCTCAGAAAGAGTTTCATTAGGAGGGGAAGTAGGGTTTTCCCATTATCCGAAAACGGTGGCGAAGATCAACAACCCCGTAGACTTAATACCAATAATCGGCTCAGTGACGGCCACGGGGTATGGAGCCGACTTGCTGGTAAATATAACCACTTATGTGATCCCAGAATTTAGTATCAGCTTCAAGCCCGGGCTCCAGCTTGCCCGCCAAAACAATCGGGTGTTCTTAAGTCTGGAAGACTTTGGCCTCCTTTCAATAAACGTACCCTTAATATTCCGTGACAAGTACAACCTGACCCAGGTCTGCCCTCAGCTGATCATGTCTACAGGCTGGTATTTTAAATGTCCCCATATCATGGTCGAGGCTTATTATCAGCACGTCTGGGGCGTGGACCCTGCGCCGGTGGATAACCGGATCAGCAGCCGCGATGCGATCGGGGCAACGTTCAGCTTTGTATTTTAAAGAGTTAACGCTTCTTGGGTTGTGTTCTTCTGATGTCCAGGGCCAGGATAATAATGACCACTAAACTTAAGATACAGATCACTCCGGCGGGGAACAGCTTGCCAGTTGCCATCATCCTATAAGTGAATAAGGCGTCGATCGCAAAGGCCAAAATCAGGGCCGCGTAGGTCCCCTCTTTTTTCTTTTTTAACATGGCCCAACCGGACAAAAGGACGGCGCCGCCAAAAATGGTTCCGAAGATCAGGGAGATTTGGCTCCCCGCCTTGATAAAGCCCATCACGCCCCCGATGACGAGTAAGGCTCCATAGATGAGAACGAGGGTTGCAGATCTTTGTTTCATGGTTTATAATATTCACACCATGGTAAAAATGACAACTCAAATTTTACATTCTGAAGACTTAAACCTAGCTGCCTCTCTCATCCGAGAGGGGGAGCTCGTCGCTTTTCCTACAGAGACCGTTTACGGGCTGGGGGCCTCCATTTTCAACCCTGCCGCCATCCAAAGAATCTACCAAGCGAAGGGACGCCCTTCCGATAATCCGCTCATTGCGCACATCGCCGATCTCAAAGACCTATCCCGCATCGCCATCGATATTCCCGACGATTTTTACATCTTAAGCGCCGCATTTTTTCCCGGCCCGCTGACCCTGGTTCTCAAGCGTCACCCCGCAGTTCCCGCGCTTGTTTCCGCAGGACTGGATACCATCGCCGTCCGGCAGCCCTCTCACCCCATCGCCCAAGCGCTCATCCGTCTCGTCGGAGATCCGTTAGTTGCCCCTTCGGCAAATCTCTCCGGAAAACCGAGCAGCACCAGGGCGCAGCACGTCCTCGAAGATTTTTCTGGAAAAATTGCCGCTGTGATAGAAGGGGGGAGCTCGCAGATCGGGATTGAATCGACCGTTCTCTCATTAGTCGGAGAACCCACCATCTTGAGACTAGGCCATATCACCCAAGAAGAACTGGAGGCTGTTCTCGGCAGAAAAGTCTCCAATGCAACCGCGCATACAGCCGTAGCTTCGCCTGGGATGAAATACCGCCACTACGCCCCACTGGCGAAGGTGCTGCTCTTTCCGACGCTTGATGCGCTCTACACTTTCAAGGATCCAGCCAAAAAACAGTGGGTCCTCGAGGCGCCGACATCGCAAAATTTCTATGGAGAGCTCCGAAGAGCTGATCTAGAGGGCTGTCAGGAAGTGCTCGTCCTTCTCGATCCGAGCACTTCGCCATCGCTAGAAGACCGCATTGTGCGGTCTTCTTCGTATTAGCTGCCAGCCTTTTTCACATACTTTCTTCAAGAGCAGGAAAAGGTAGATCATGTTTACCGCATTCTTTCAGAAGTTCAGCAAGCTCAGATTGTTGGGGGAGTTCTTCTCCATAGCAATCAGCAGCCCTCACCAAAGTTGTTTTCACAAGGAATTGACACAGGTTGTCGACCTTAGCTTTACGCGCTTCATGTTGGAGGTGTTTGATGTTGATCGCCATTCTGCGCAAAAACCGAGGATCTTCGCACGATGACTTCAAATGTTTCCAGTCTCGATGGATCTGTTCGAGATATTCTTGAAAGATCGTTTTTTTAACGACTTTAGTTCTTTTTGGTATATGGATTCTTCTTCTTTTCTTGACTGCTGATTGCATAACTCCCACACAATTTATAATACTGACGAAAACTCTTACCAATAAATAGTGTGGATTTTTATTACAAGAGAAAAAGGAAAAACCTTCTTAATTATTTTACGCGCTTATGTGATTTAGACTCAGAGTAGAGCAGGATGATGGATTTGTTTAAGCTGCTAAAACTCATCAAGATAGCATATGAACATTTGTGATTATGCAGAGCGAATCTTTATATGTTAAGATAGAATCAAATTTGTTTAGATTTGTGAAATGACATTAGGCGCGTATTGTGCCTTCTGCTGCCGAGATGGGGTTTTCCCTAAGGTAGAAGCCGTGCTTGACCAATTCTCCGAAAAAGACGATCTGCTTGTAGGCTATGGCAAATAGGCGTACATCTTCAGCATTGGGTGGATAGGGGATCACGGTTTTGCCATTTAACTCCGGTTGGAGGTAGATGGGGACTCGGAGTCCTTCAGTCACATCATTTTCTAGGATTTGATTATAGAAATGGACTGAGGGATGGTTGTGGTGACCCACATAGGTAAAAGCGAGATGATTTTGCTTATCAAAGATGCTGTAGCTCATAAAGAACTCATATCATTAGTTTTTTTCAATTTTTTGTCTACACTTGAGGAACAGGTCATAAAACTCACTGGTCGTCAAAGGCTCTTGCACCATTTTAGCGGCCATCTGCAGCGCCGTTAAATTTTTCACCAGCAGAGCGTGCTCGCGGTCTGTCATTAGGGGCCTGATATCGGGCCGGTCCGCAATGTCGGGCGTCAGGTGAAGCCTAGAGAGGAGTTTGGTCACTTTGATGTTCCGATTTTCTAGAAGCTTGTAAACTCCCCTTTTGATCAGGCTAAGCTCCCTAGGGTATAGGGTCTGATGCCGCGGGAAAATCAGGCTGTAGTCGATCGGAACAGCCCTATAGGGCGGTACAAACTCATCTTCATCGGCGGAAGGGGGCATGTTGATCAATAGAACGTTGCCCTCGTGCCCATCGCTATTTTCTGTGGCGAATTGGAAAAAGAGGATCTTCAACATGGACTCGAAATCAATATCTGACGCCTGGATCGATCCGCTCACTTCCGCCATCGACCTAGATCCTGGAATGAACGTTTGCAGGGAGCCGATTGTTTTGTCGCCGACACGGACCAGCTCTGTATGGGGCACATCAATACCAAAGGCCTTTGCCAAGCGATAGCCCAGCACCTCTTTGCGCGGAAAATCGGGAAAAGAATCGTCCGATCCGCTCACGTCGCGATGTTTTACAGGGAGACCTTTATCTAGAATGGCCAAGTAGTTGCTGCGAAAAATTTTTGTAAAAATCGGCGTTTTTAACACGTGGGGGGCTCCGGCCACATGGATCTTTTTTGATCCCGAGACGCCCGTGCAAAGATCTTCGGCGCCATCGTATTCTGCGGGGGAGATCGCGCGCTGCGGCACGAGGTGTCGGCTCTCTAAGAAAGCATGCGCCTTTTCCGACTCCGCATCGCAGTAGCGGCGGATTTCATCTTCACGGGGGTCCTGTTGCTGCTTATGAGAAATATCATCAGGGATTTTGGAAGGAGATCCCTCGCCTCCTGTCGGTATAACATTCATGATCTACCCAAACTTTTATTGGAGAGCTTCGATAAACAGCTCCATCACCACAAAGGCCAGCAGCACAGAAAGGGTGATTTTCCCGCCAGGGATTTGTTGGTGCAAGAGAGAGTAGCCCTTGTAGTATCTGCCCGACCACACCATCAGGACCGGCATCGCGCCTAAAAGCAGTGCCACCCCAATGCCGCCGGCATGGGACAAAGCTGTTAGGAAGATGTGGGGCTGGAATAAACTGATGACCATCGGCACGCCAAAGATCAGTCCGCAGAGAAGAAGCTTTTGGAACCCTGTTTTTTTGACATGAAACCCGTCGGCAAGAAAGTCGACAAATGCCACCGAGATCCCAATAAATGAAGTAGTGAGCACAAAAAAGGCAAAGGCCTTGCTTACAGCGATCAGCGTAGCGCTATGCAGAAAGTGCTGCAGCGGGGTGACTGCATTCTGCCCTTGTTGAAAGGCAGTAAGGAGGCCTTGTTGGCCCTCAAGAGGCACAACGCCCAAAATCAAAAACTCCCAAATGATGTAGATGATCAGCGGGATGCTGGTTCCCAAAATGATGGCAAGCCGCACCTTTTGGATATTGCGGTTCATGTAAGTCATGAGCGTGGGGATCAAACTCTGGTAGCCAAACGCAGTGAAGACGACCGGAAGGGCCAAGAACGTTTTTGGCCAATCGGCCCTACCGAGTTGAGAGAGGTTCACAAGCGGCAGCGTGGAAAATACAAAGTAGAGATAGGTGATCGCAACGCCTGCAATCAAAAAGAGGTTAAGCCGATCTACCGAATGGGTTCCCATATAGACAACCGGGGCGAAGGCCGCGACATAGATGATCAAGCTCAGCCAAGAGGGGACGAGGCCGCCGGTGAGTTGGCTGACCACTTGTCCGCCGCCCGCGACGTGGGCGACCATGAGGCAGGTGAAGAGAAAAAGATACAGGATCCAGCAGGAGACTTTGCCCCCTTTGCCAAGAAGCTTGGCTGCCATCGTGATCAAATTCGAATCTTTAGGCATCCAGATGCAGGCCTCTAAAATCAAGAGCCCGGTGCACAGCATGAACAGCCAGCAGACAAAATAGGTGAGCATCGAGGGAAGAAATCCCGCCTGCGCCGTGGCGACCGGCAGGGCGAGCATCCCGACCCCGAGGGTAATTCCTGCGACGAGAAGCGTGCCGCCTAATAAATGACCGAAAGTGCGAATAATTTGCATGATACTGCCCCTGTCCTATGTTGATTAACTTTCTTATAGGCAATAGGGAACAATTTAGCAAATTTATTTTCGAATTAATCGCAATGCGCGAGCTTTAAGCCGACGATACCGACGATGATCAAGCCCAAAGAGAGAAGACGGATCACGCCGTAAGAATCCCCAAAGAAGGCGATCCCGCAGATCACAGTTCCCGCTGCGCCGATTCCGGCCCATACAGCATAAGCGGTCCCGATGGGAATGGTCTTCATCGCTTGAGAGACGGAGAAGAAGCTCAAGATGATGAAAACAATGGTAATGATGCTAGGCACCAACTTGGAAAAACCTTGAGAGTATTTCAGAGCAATGGTGAAGCAGATCTCAAAGAATCCGGCGAGCAGTAAAAAAATCCATGAAATTGACATGATGTAGTCCTTTACTCAAGACTTAACCGATTCACACTTAATTTTTCAAGCGGAATCGAGAAAGGTCTATCAAAAAAAGGCCAATTCTAAGCTTTTTCTAATTGCAAATCGATTTCTTTTTAAATGTTAATTAGTTTGATTTAAATATTCATATTAATTATTTGTTAAATTAACAAAGTGAATTTAATTGCGTGTGTATTCATGTCGGTTTTTTCAGACAGCAACCTTCCTCCTCCAGAGAATCGGATCCTCCAAGACTTGTGGCAGGCCCCAGACCAAAGCGCCTTTGAAACCCTCTTAAAAAACCTCGACATCGATGTAGTTTTGGAGCGGATCAGCACCAATCCCGAGCATCTCAGTACTCCTCAATTAGAGGAATTAGAAAGTCGTCTGATGAAGTATTCCGCGCATCCCGAAAACACCTCTTTGAAGGAGCGGGTCGCCGCGACTTTTGAAAAAATCCTGGGGCCCCTTCCGGACCATGCATTAATCCAAGAAGTCCGTGGCAAGTTCTCGGGCAACTCGGAACGGGAAGTTAATCTCATTGCTAGGGCAATCCAAGGCGTCGAGAGTGCTAAACAAAGGACGGAAATTTTCGATGTGATAGGTCTTATGCCTTCCGAAGAAAGGGAGGGGATAATTGCTTTAGCGCTGCCTCGGATCAAAGGCCTCAAGGATGGTACTGATAGGGCTTTCATTCTCACTGGGATTGAAGAAATTCCTAAAGCCGATAGAAAATCTGCATTGGACGCCATTGTCTCCCTTTTCACAAGCTCTGTTAGTGGGACGATGGAATCTAGGTATATGAACAACCATCGTATCTTGACATATTTCAGAGTAATTCCTAAAGACAAACGAGCCGAATTTCTTAATAAAATCGGCTTTTTTCTAGCTGAACTTCCCACGGCGAGCAAGGGATCGCTCCTAAACCACATCAAAGAAATTCCCTTAGCAGACCTAGAGGATGCGATTCATCGAATTGGGGGTCTAATCAAAGTCATAAAGGATGGCGGACAAATAGGTCAAATCCTCGCAGCGGTCGCTAAAATTCCTCCAGGCGATAGAGAAGATGTTGTTAAGAAGGTTGTCTCCCTAATCAACGTTGGCGAGACTAGTCAACATATAGCAAGTGTCGTTCATGCAATCGCCAAGATCCCTCCAGACGAACGAGCTGAGGTGATTGGGTTGGTTAAGCCTAAAATCCAGGGCAGCGATGATAATATTCAAATCGCCTATATTCTCCGTGGAGTCTTTGGAATCCCTCCAAAAGATAGAGCGTCTATAACTGACACAATCGTTGATCTTTTTTCTGGCAATGATATTTCAGATAATTTAGATATCGGCCTCGCTATCCTCGATATTCCTAAAGACAAACGAGCCGAATTTCTTAATAAAATCGGCTCCCTTCTAGCCGAATTTCCCATAACCAGATCAAAGGCAAAACTCTTAAGTCTCATCAAAGAAATTCCCGTAGCAGACTTAGAGGATGCGATTCATCGAATCGGAACACAAATCAAAGTCATAAAGGATGGCGAAGAAATAGGCGCAATCCTCGTAGAGGTCGCTAAAATTCCTCCAGGCGACAGAGAAGATGTTGTTAAGAAGGTTGTCTCTCTAATCAAAGTTGGCGAGGCTAGTCAACATATAGCGACTGTCGTTTCGATAATAGCCAACATCCCTCCAGGCGAAAGAGATGCGGTGATTGGCCTGGTTAAGCCTAAAATCCAGGGCGTGGATGATAATTTGCAAATCAGTTGTCTCCTCGGCGGGATCGGTGCAATCCCTTCAAAAGATAGAGCGTCTATGACTGACACGATCGTTGATCTTTTTTCTGGCAATAATATTTCAGATAAATTTGAGATCCTCTTAGCTATCGACGCTATTCCCGAAAAAGAAAGAGTCGATAGGATTACTAAGGCTGTTCCTTTAATTAAAGCCGTAGGGGAAAAAAAGGCTTGGATTTTTAAAATGGTCCCCTTCTTTTCACCGGGAAATCTTGACGATCTCACAAAATTTCTATCCGAGAATCGGTCAAAGATCAAAAAGGATTGGCCTCAAAATATCCAATGGGTGTTTGAAGAAAATCCCGCCTTAGCAGAACAGACGCGAAGCTATCTTCTTACTCAACTGCAATCGCTGATGGATCCCAAAGAAGTGAGAAGTCTTGCTCAAGTGATCTACAATCAACCACAAGTGTTTCAGATTCATGAGGAGCACGAACTGTTCCAAGAGGCCATTTCTAAGCTCGCCCTGACGGAGAACACCAATGATCCGAAAAATCCGTATCGCCTATTTATGCTGCATAAACAAAGGGCGAGCGAACCGCTTCCTTCAGTGAATCCATCTAGTGAAGTCATAGATGGGAAGAGTTTTTCCTTAAATCCTCAAGGTTTTCAAGAGAACGCAATCCTGGCAACCCCCATCACCTTCGCGCAGTTGCCGAAGAATGTTGGCCCCGATGATGTCAGGAAGCTGTTTGCCGCATTGGAAGCTCGCCTGGAACACATGGAACCCCAGGAGAGAGAAGCAGCCGGGCAATGCATTCAGGGCGCCACCGAATCCTCGTTTCAAAGTTTGCAAACCAACTTTGCGGATGACGCTTATCTAAATTCTCTTTTAGCGATACCTAGAGGTAAGCCCGAGGAAACGGTTCCTGCAGATGCCGCCCGTTTCTTTGCCATTGTCAGTTTCATCTCTAGCCAGTCTAACATCGTCAACCCGGGTCAACTTTTGTCTCCGCAAGAAGAGGTCTTGCTAAAGATGTCCGCCTCTATTCAAGCGTGCAAAAAAGGCAAATCGGAAGGGGTCGCCCTAGCCTACAATACCTTGGAACCAAGTTTTCGCTATGACAAGGTCCAAGCAGGAGGTGAAAACGCGAAGACCTATTTAGCCAAAGTGGTTCAAGAGGAGCTAAGCAATGCTCTATCTGCCGATAATCCGATGATGCGCGAACTCACAGGATCTTCAGGGTCCATTAGTCAGTTAGCTCACGAAACCATCTATCTAAAAAACTTCATCGGTAGAGCCATCGGCTTGCCTCATCCCTTGGAGTTCGATCCTTACACAGGGGTGATATCCATTGATCTGAAGAGGGATTTGAAAGACACCCTAGAAATTTTCTACAAGCACATGACACCCAAGGCGCTCGCCGCGGCCCTAAAAAAGCAGGTCGATCGAGAGCTCTACAAGAATAAGACCGCAGCAAACCCAGCAGGGACGTTCGATAAAGAATTTTTCGGCAAGCTAAACGCATTCTTAGGAAATGCCCTGGGGAATTGGGACATGGACGAAGATGAAATGGAAGTAGAAGGCCTCAGCGAAAAAGGGGCTTTTAATCTCTTAGTGAAAGCCGGGTACTTGAAGCAGGCTTAAGCGGTCTGATTCCAAGAGACGATCACTGGAATTTCCCGCTCGTGCCCTAGCACAGAGATCGAGGCCGTAGAAAGCAAAAACAGCTTGCCGTCAGCGGGGGGGAGTTTGAGCCACCGCGCGGCAATCGTGCGCAAAATGTGCGCGCTCGAAAAGAGGGCGACATCGCCCGGATAGGTCTGCGCGATCTTTATGATCCGATCGGCGCGTAAAGCCACATCAGCCACACTTTCTCCTCCGGGAGCTCCCTTTGTAAACAAATTCCAATGGGCATTTTCTTTCAGAATTTCTTCATGCATTAACCCTTCATAATTGCCATAATCCCACTCGACGAGATCGGGGGAGATCTCCGGATGAAATCCGGCGAGCGTGCAGGTGTCGAGCGCGCGCTTCAATGGGCTTGCAAATACTTTATCAAAGTGATGGCCTTTGAGGCGTTTGCCCAAATCTTTGGCTTCTTTGACGCCATCTTTGCTCAAGGGAACATCGGTCAGGCCGGTGTGGCGGCCATTTTTAGACCAGGCGGTTTCTCCATGTCGAACTAGATAGAGGTTCATTCCCCTTATTTAGCAGCATGGAACATTTCTGGCACGGGAGATTCAAACGAGAGCGGTTTTTTTGTGATGGGGTGGAGGAATGCGAGCTTCTGCGCGTGGAGGCATAGCCTGCCGAACGCATGGGTCTTGGCGCCATATTTTTTATCGCCGGTGATCGGGAAACCGGCCTCTTTGCAGTGGACGCGGATCTGATTTTTTCTGCCCGTCTGCAATTTGAGGCGCAGGAGCGTGAATTGCCCTTTTTGTTTGAGCACTTCGTAATGGGTGATCGCGAGCTTGCCGCCGGGGGCGCTGCGGACGCTGTAATCGGCCTGCTCTATGAGGGTGCTTTCCCAGGTCCCTTTATCGGGTGTAGGGCGCCCTTCGACGAGGGCTAGGTACTCCCGCTCGATATCGTGGGTGTAAAAAACTTCCTTTAATTTGTCTCTGGCGGCCTCAGTATAGGCAAAAACCATCACTCCTGAGGTCTCGCGGTCGAGGCGGTGGACGGGGTAGACCTGCCCTTCATGCCGGTTTTTAAGGACCGTATGGGCGGTAAATTCTTGATCGAAATCGGTGGCGACGGTGAGGAGCCCCTCGGGCTTGAGGATGACGACGATATGGGCATCTTCAAATAATATCTTGATATTCTCGCGGGCGAAAAGGCACTTAGAGCCGACCTTAACCTCTTGACCCTGTTTGACTTGCACACGGGTGTCGGTGACTTGCTTGCCATCGACGGAGACGCGGCCCTGTGCAACCCATGAGCGCAGGGTCGTTTTCGAGCTATCGGGGCCGAGCTCGCGCAGGAGGTCTAAAAGGTTGCCATCTTGGGCAGCAGTGAGTTGCATCATGGGGACTAGAATAACATAGACGAGATATCTTTAATATCTTATAAATGCTTAAAACTACCGGAGGCTAAAGAATGGAAACAACAAGAGAAAAAGTAAGCTATTGCATCGGCCTGGAGACAGGTAAAAATTTGAAGCAGCAATTCAGCGATATGGACGTAGAACTCCTGAACGCAGGCTTTCAAGATGCGCTTACAGGGTCTCAGCCAAAACTGAAGCAAGACGAGATCAAATCGATCCTGATTGCGCTCAGACAACAGATCGAAGGACAGCAGAAGGAATATGTCGCCAAGCTCGCCGAGCACAATAAAAAAGCCGGAGAGGCTTTCTTGGCCGAGAACAAAACGAAAGAGGGCGTCACTGTTCTTCCGAGCGGCCTCCAGTACAGAGTCATTCAGGCAGGAACAGGACCTAGTCCTAAAGCGCTCGATGTGGTGACAGCAAACTATCAAGGCTCATTCATCGACGGAAAAGTTTTTGACAGCACCTACGACGACAAGCCTCAAAGCTTCCCTGTCGGCAGAGTGATTCCAGGTTGGTCAGAAGTGCTCCAACTCATGAAAGTGGGCGATAAGTGGCAAGTCTTCATTCCTTCTTATCTCGCCTACGGAGAGATGGGATTCGGGAATGCGATTGGCCCGAATATGACGCTCGTTTTCGAAATGGAACTCGTCAGCATCGATGGCAAGTAACAGTTTTGGGTCCCTCTTCCGCATCACGACGTGGGGAGAATCCCACGGCAAAGCGATCGGAGTAGTGATCGATGGCTGTCCCGCCGGTCTAGAATTATCTCTTGAAGATATTCTCCTGGAGCTCAAGCGAAGAGCTCCAGGTCAAAGTCCCTACACATCTCCTCGCAAAGAGGAAGATCTCGCAGAAATCTACTCGGGCGTTTTTGAAGGTAAAACGACAGGCGCGCCGATCTCCATTATCATTTTCAACCGCGACGCCGACCCTAGCAAGTATGAGCCGATCAAACATCTGCTTCGGCCCGGCCACGCGAATTTCACCTATCTGCAGAAGTATGGCATTTTCGATTACCGCGGGGGAGGCAGAGCTTCTGCCCGAGAGACCGCATGCCGCGTTGCAGCAGGCGCCGTCGCCAAAAAACTGCTGGCCCACGAAGGTGTCCAAATCCGCGCCTTCATCGAAAATGAGGAGGAGCTCAAAGAACAAATTCTAGCTGCCAAGGAGGCAGGGGATTCGGTCGGAGGGGTTGTCTCCTTTGAGGTTCTCAACTTAACCCAAGGCCTCGGCGATCCGATCTATGAAAAACTGGAGGCCAATCTCGCCAAGGCGCTATTGAGCTTGCCCGCAACGAAAGGCTTTGAAATTGGGCTCGGCTTTGAAGCTGCCGTTCAGCGCGGATCAGCGTCGAACGATCTCTACGCCTTAGAAAATGGAAAGGTCATCACAAAGAGCAATCATGCGGGTGGAACCCTCGGCGGAATTTCCACAGGGATGCCGCTCGTGGGAAAAGTCGCTTTTAAGGCCGCTTCCAGTATAAAAATTCCGCAAGAGACTCTGAACCTTGAAGGGGTGCAGGAGCGGTTGGAGCTGCCGGAGGGCTCGCGCCATGATCCGTGCGTTGCGCTGCGGGCGATTCCCGTCGTTGAAGCGATGCTGGCCCTTGTGCTCGCCGACAGTTTACTCATGAACCGCTGCGCAAAATTATGAACCTATCCCAATATTGCAATTTTTCTGTTTTTGGTCTTTTTGGCGCCTTCGATTTCTGCTTTCTCGGCCATGTGATTTTCACATTGTCCTCGAAAGCAGAAATCAAATCCGCTCAAAAACCCTTCAAAACATCTAAAATCGGAAATAGTGAGATAGGTTCATGATCACATTCGATTCTTATCTTTCTGTCGTTCCACGTTACTCCAAGGTGGCCATCCTCACAAACGACACCCTCAAACCTCTCTATGCGGACAAATTGCAGGCCGAGCTGCTCAAGAGGGGATTTGTGACCCACCTTTTTTCCACGCCGCCCGGCGAGGCGTTCAAGACCCGGGCGCGCAAGGAAAAACTGGAAGACATGATGTTCGCCAAGGGCTTGGGCAGGGACACCTGTGTGATCGGGCTCGGCGGGGGAGTGATCACCGATATGGCCGGATTTGTCGCCTCGACCTATTGCCGCGGGGTTCCGCTCATTTTGATCCCTACGACGCTGCTAGCGATGGTCGATGCGAGCATCGGTGGAAAAAACGGCGTCAATACCCCCGCCGGTAAAAATCTGATCGGCACCTTTTACCGCCCCGAGCAGATCCTCATGGACCTTTCTCTACTCCGCACTCTTCCGGAAAAAGAACTCCTCTGCGGCAAAGCGGAGATGATCAAGCATGCGCTCATCGCGGATGCCGACTATCTCGATGAGATTGATGTAAGCGAAAAGAGCATCCGCAGAAGCATTGCCATTAAAGAACAGATCGTCGCCTCCGATGAAAAAGAGCAGGGGAAGAGACGTCTTCTCAATTTTGGGCACACGATCGGCCACGCGGTCGAAATGCACCTGAAGATCCCTCATGGCGAGGCGGTTGCCGTTGGCATCGCCGTTGAGAGTATCCTTTCCAATAATTTAGGACATTTAAGTCAAAAGAGCCTCGATTGCATTCTCCACTCTTTAAGCGCCTATCCCCATCATCTTCTGACCTACGAAACGCTCGATCCATTTTTACGCAAAGATAAAAAAGGAACCAATCAGGAGCCCCGTTTTGTCCTGTTGCAAGACATTGGGTTTCCATTAACGTTTGATGGCGATTATTGTACCGCTGTCAAAGATACAGAGATCAAGGAGGCACTTGCATGTTATGCATCCCTATCGTCGGTCCCACGCTGGATTTAGCTTTAGAGCAAATTTTAGAGGCGCAAGCATGCGCCGATATTTTAGAGTTGCGCACCGATCTATTCACCTTTTCAGAATTAGAACTACTCAGAAGTTGTCTTAAACTTCCCTATATCGTGAAAGGCCCTACTCACGGCCTCAGCCCCACGTTCGTCGATGGAGAGGGGGGAGAGATCCTCTCTTATCACAACTTCTCTCATACGCCAGAAAATCTCGAAGAGATCCTCCAAGAGATGCAGAAAACTCCAGCAACCTACTACAAAATCGCCACGATGGCCCACTCAACTCTGGATAGTCTGCGGATGCTGGCGCTGATGAAGGCGCATCCCAACCTGATCGGTGTCTGCATGGGAAAAAAAGGGGAGATCACGCGGATTTTAGGGCCTGTTTTTGGCTGCCCGATCACTTACGCTTCCCTAAACCCCGATTGGCAAAGCGCCCCCGGGCAGCTCACCGCGCGTGAGCTGTGCGAGACCTACCGTTTCCGCACATTAAATTCCTCGACCGCCCTTTATGGACTTATCGGCGATCCCGTCGATTTCAGCATCAGCCACCAATCTCATAATGCGCTTTTGGGCAGATTGGGCCACAATGCCGTCTATGTGAAAATGGAGATCAAAAAAGAGGAGCTTCCCGAGTTCTTTAGACTCGCAAAACTTTTGGGATTTCGAGGCCTAAGCGTCACAATGCCGCATAAAGAACAGTTGCTTCCTTTTCTCAATGAATACAATCCCTTGGAGGCGATCAATACCGTCCATTTTTACGAAGGGCAAGTGCTCGGCTACAACACCGATGGAAAAGGAGCCCTCGACGCTTTGGAAGAGCGCGGTTTCGTTCAAGGAAAATCTCTTGTGATCCTGGGAGCCGGAGGTGCAGCCAAAGCGATCGCGTACGAAGCTAAAAAACGGGGAACTTCGGTGTCCATCTTAAACCGCACCGAAGCGCGCGCGCTGCAGCTGGCAAAAGAATTAGAGGTCAAAGGGGGGCCGCTTTCTTTACTTCAAGAGATGCAGGCGGATATCGTGATCAATGCCACTCCGGTGGGGATGCCAATCGATCCCGCTTGGCTGCGCGGGACAGAGCTTGCCATGGAAATTAAGACCGTGCCCAAAGAGACAACCTTTCTCAAAGAGGCCCAAAAAAGGGGATGCGCGTGCGTCTTTGGCTATGAAATGTTCATTAACCAAGCGGTCGGACAATTCGTCATCTGGGGATTGGGAGGGTCTGTGGCAGAGATTAAGAAGGAGATCGCCCTTCCCGACATCGAGTCGAGAAGGGGATTCGATTAAACTCATCTTGTTTAATATTCTTTTCAATCCTAAGATCGTTGTCGTTTTTAGGGGGGGGGACTATGAAAGTCGAAAAGATTGTTGGTAAAGATGTACTCTTGAGCTTGGATGAATATACCATTGGATATGTGGTTCGATACATATTTCCTAAGAACAACCCCAATATGTCCGCTCGTGATAATCCACTTCTCAGAGCTATATTTCAAACTGCATCTGGCTTGCCTAGTAATCTTCAGCATGCCGATTGTATTTTGAGTTCAGGTGAACCGATTTGTTTTGTTGGAGCGCGTGGTAATGCTTCAATGCTCGATCTATATGCAAATGGTCATATTCTTGAGTATAAAACAATGGGTAGGGTATTCAATGAATTTATAGATGTAAATATTGCTGAAGAAGCAACTCTTTTTTCCAAGCTTCTTATTATACAAGTGCCTCAAAAAGACTTAAGTAAGGTACATAAATTTCATTCCTATTGGGAAAAAGCCAGGACTGCAAGGAGTTTGAAAAGATGGGAGAAATTCACTAATAACTGTTCAACCTTTGCTCATAATGCTTTTATAGAGGCTGAACTTTTGCCACCCAAAGACGACGACCAATTTGATACACCGGATGGAGTCTATGATCGGCTCGAGAGGCTTTTGCCAAAGGATTACCAATTAAGTCGGTATGACGGCTATTTGGGCTTTGCGAAACGGCACAACTACCCCAATAAATATTGCTTACTAGTTAATGGTAATTACTCAGCGGGAATGAGCTGTATGCTCAAAAAACGATAGGGCTTGGGAAAACTTGTGCAGAGATGAAAAAGGTGATCGCCCTTCCCGATATCGAGTCAAGAAGGGGACCGGATTAAAAAGACCAAAACACGTAGAGTATTCATAATGGGCTAATGGCAAATTAGCTTCCTTTTCAAGGAGATCAAATTGCTTGTTTTACCGCAAGATATAAATTAAAACTACTCTCAATTTAGTGCGTTTTCTACATAACAGGAACAGTTAGAGTTTTTAGAGATATTACAAACTAAGATGCCTTTCAGGATGTGTCCAAAAATCGTGAGGTAAAGAGCCTGTAACTACCGGGACTTGAGCGCTTGGGCGTGAGTCGTCGGAGGGCTATCTTTAATTCAAGCAATTCGTTAGGGTAGACTTATGAAACTATTCCCATTATTGATCGTTGCCTCTACATGCAGCGCTATGACCCATGAGCATCCTGATGAGAGTATGGTCATGCATGGCATGTACGGAACCTACCCGATGGGGCGCGACGCTACGGGAACAAGTTGGATGCCCGGTTCCACACAAATGCCTGAAATCCACCGTATGTCTCATGACTGGGTTATGATGATCGATGGCTACCTCACGGCGATTTATGACCGTCAGGGCGGCCCCCGCGGGGGAGATAAATTTGTTAGCGAAAATATGTTCATGTTCAGTGCTCAAAAAGACTTTGGGGACGGGACTTTTGGTCTGCGCACTATGATCAGTCTTGAGCCCGCAACCATAGGCTGCAGCGGATATCCTTTGCTTTTACAGACAGGCGAGACATGTAACGGAACCACTCTTTTAATTGATCGGCAGCATCCGCACGACTTTTTGATGGAACTGGCCGCTGTTTACACCTATCGGTTTTCCAAAGAAACTTCTCTCTTTGGTTATTTTGGATTGCCGGGAGAGCCAGCTCTTGGACCTCCCGCGTACATCCATCGGTTTTCCGCTTTTTTTAACCCCGAAGCGCCCATCACGCATCATTGGCTGGACTCCACCCACATCGTTTTTGGGGTGGGAACGGTTGGATTTGTCCATGATTGGCTTAAAATCGATGCCTCTATTTTTACAGGAAGGGAGCCTGATCAACATCGTTGGAATTTCGATGAGCCTCGGTTTGATTCCTATTCAGCCCGTATTTCTGTAAACCCCACGGAAAACATTGCGGCGCAAATCAGTTATGGCTTTCTGAAAAGTCCTGAAGCTTTAGAACGCAACGTCAACACACAACGGGCGACGGCATCGCTAAGCTACAATCGGGCCTGGAAAACAAATAATTGGCAAATCACCGCAGCATGGGGTCGAAACCAAAACCATCCCGGCCGTATCTTAAATGGCTATCTCTTGGAGTCGGCGGTTGAAATCGATAGTCAGCATGTTGTGTTCGGCAGGGCGGAATATGTCGCTAAGGATGATTTGTTTATCCCACCGAATCCTCATGCGGGCAAGAAATACGCCGTGGGGAAATTGGACCTCGGCTATATTTTTGAATTTCCACTCATTCCCTATACGCTTTGGGGGCTAGGCGTTGTGGGAAGCGCTTCCTTTGTTCCACGTTCTATCCAGTCTGCCTATGGAGGAACGCCCCTTTCCTACATGGTGTTTTTGAGGGTGGAATTAAAGGACGAATGCAAATGAAGAAAAGATAGCAAGTCCATTTTAAACATCTTCTGTAAGCACGTGCTTTTCGCCTTCCGATTTGGCAACGAGGACGGCGCAGCAGCTATCGCTAAATACGTTGACCGTCGTGCGGCACATATCGAGCAATCTGTCGACGGCGATAAAGAGGCCGAGCCCTTCTGCGGGCAAGCCGATCGCCTTTAAGATAATGAGAATCGCCATGAGGCTTGCTGAGGGGACGCCTGCGACGCCAATCGATGTGATGAGCGACAAGACGACCACAGCAAATTGGGTGGTGAGAGATATTTCAATGCCGTAGACCTGGGCGACAAACATCGCGGCGACGCACTCGTAGAGCGCAGATCCGGACATGTTGATGGAGGTGCCGAGTGGGACCACAAGGCTGCAAATTTTATTGGAAACACCCGCCCGTTTTTCGACGCAATCAATGGTGATCGGCAAGGTCGCTGAAGATGAGCTGGTCGAAAAGGCGGTGATCAGGGCAGGTCCCATTGCGCGGAAATGGCGCCAAGGGTTCACGCGGCCGACGAATTTTAGCAGTAGGGGAAGGGCGACAAAGATAAATGTCGCAAGGCCCAATAGCACGGTCAGCGTGAAAAGACCCACCTTTCCCAGAGATTCCGCACCCGTTTTCGCAAAGGCTTGGGCGACGAGGCAGAAGACCCCGATCGGTAAAAATTTCATGATGATGTGGGTGATGCGGAGCATGACTTGGAAAATTCCTTGCCAGAAGCCGCTGAGGATAGCGCCTGCATTGGACTCGATTTTTGAGGTTGCGTAGCCGAAAAGGAGGCTGAAGAAGATCACGCCGAGCATCTGCCCTTGAGAAAAGGCGTAAAAAATATTGGAGGGGACGATCTGCTCAATGAATTTCGCAAATGTGGTGGTCTCTTGATTGAGAAGGGCATGGGCTGCTGCTGCCGGGTGTTCAATTCCAACTTTCCCAGGAGCGATGATGTTCACAAAAAAGAGGCCGATCAAAATAGCGATCAAGCTGGTGCTGATATAGAAGGCGAGCGTCTTAAATCCTAAGCGCCCAAATGCCTCGTCGTTGCCGATCCGCGCAATCCCAGTAATAATAGAGGATGAGACTAAAGGGACGACTACAAGGGTCAGGGCATTAATGAAGATAACCCCGATCACATTGAAGATCGAATAGAAGGTAATACCGAAGATTCCACTGTCGGTACCGGCTGCCATCCCGGCGAAAACCGCCAGAATGATGGCAATGAAGACAGGCCAAGGTTGCTTTCTTTTTTTAGACATAGGGTCGATTATAAACTTGGGAAATTTTGATGTAAAGGAAGTATCCAATTAGATCTTTTTAGATCTTCCGAGATAAAACTGGGTTAGCATGTCCATTTTCTCTGGACATGCTAACCCGCTTTCTGATAGAGTGAATTTATGAATATAATGCAAGAGCTGCGTTCTTTAGTTGCAAGTGAAGTGTTTGACTATCAGATGCTTATGTATGTACTTAGAGCGTACAAAAAACCCCGTGATAAGGTTACCGCGCTTTTAAGAGGGGGAGACATTATTCAGGTTAAAAGAGGGATCTATGTTTTTGGGGAAAAACATAGAAAAGGGCTGCTCTCTCTAGAAGTTGTTTCTGGAATGATGGTTCAACCTTCCTACATCTCGCGCGAATATGCCTTGCAGCGCTATGGGCTTTTAACCGAACGCGTGGAAACGATGACCTGTATGACAACAAGACATAGAAAGCAGTTTGATACTCCTATTGGCCGTTTTGACTACGCATTCATTGGAAAAAGAAAGTTCGGAATCGGAGTGATCTCTAAACAAAGTACAGGAGAGGAGGGAGGGGTGTTATATGCTACAAAAGAAAAAGCATTAGCTGATTGGCTTGCGACAGTACCTCTTATCAAAGATTTAGAGACATTTCGCCATTTTCTCTTTGTTGAATCTCGTATCGATGAAAAATCTCTTTTCCCTCTTGATCGAACTCTTCTAAGGGAAATTATCTCAATTTACAAAAATTCTAACGTAAACCTTTTAAATAAGTTATGACAACTCCTTTTCAAACATTGATCAACCGTTACGCCTGCCAAACCAAAAACGACTATGTGAACGCAATCCATGAAGTGATCCAAGAAATCGCACTGATTGGATTTTCAAGAGGCAAGTTTTTTGAAGTTGCTTCCTTCTATGGAGGTACTGCTCTTCGAATTCTTTATGGACTTGACCGATTCAGTGAAGATCTTGATTTTTCACTTCTTACTCCAGACAAGAACTTCAAGCTCGACCCTTATTTTCCCTATTTAGAAGAAGAATTTAACGGTTTTGGGATCAATGTAAAAATTGATAAGAAAATCAAGAATCCGCCTTCTCAAGTTTTATCAGCATTTTTGAAAACCAATACGCTTGAAACTTTTTTCTTAATTGACGTTCCTGAAACAGAACGCAAAAAAATAGCAGGGCAGGAGCAGCTCAAGATTAAGTTTGAAATCGACATTGATCCACCTCCTGATTTTGAAACAGAATATAAATTTCTTCTAACTCCTATTCCGCACTCAGTGCGTTCTTACACTCTCTCCGATCTCTATGCAGGAAAAATGTGTGCTCTTCTTTTTCGAGAATGGAAAGTGCGTGTGAAAGGACGCGACTGGTACGATTTTATCTGGTTTGTAGCAAAAGGTGTGCGGCTCAATCTAGCTCATCTTGAAGCTCGTATGAGGCAGTCAGGACATTGGACTTCTTCACATCGATTAAATCAAGAGGTCTTTATTGGACTTCTAAAGGAGAAAATCGAGCACGTCTGTTATGAAATGGCAAAAAACGACATTATCTCATTCGTAAAGGATCCTCGAAAAGTGGAGATCTGGTCCAAAGAGTTTTTCTTGAGTTTGATACCTCGGATCCTCTATTACTAGCCCTCTATACTCCAGGTATCTTGGATAGAAAGTACGATAAATGTGAAAATTTACAGTAAAAACTATCCAGAATTCCATCCCTAGTAGACATTTTTTGAGTTTAAGTTTATACCCAAAGAATTAGTCAAACTGCGAGGAGAGCATGGATATGAGTAAAAAAAATGTCGCCCAAAAATTGATTGAAAGCCACCTTGTTTCCGGGGAGATGGTCTTAGGAAATGAGATCGGGCTCAAGATCGACCAGACGCTCACCCAGGATGCGACGGGCACCATGGTCATGCTCGAGCTCGAGGCGATGGGTGTGAAAAAAGTACACACCGAAATCTCAGCCCAGTATGTCGACCACAACCTGCTTCAGACCGACTTCAAAAATGCCGACGACCATCTCTTTTTGCAGAGCGCCTGTAAAAAATTTGGGGTCTGGTTTAGTAGACCAGGCAATGGCGTCAGCCATCCTGTCCATATGGAAGCATTCGGCAAACCGGGAAAAACCTTGCTTGGCTCCGACAGCCACACCTGCGCCGGCGGATCGATGGGGATGCTTGCGATGGGTGCAGGAGGTCTCGAAGTGGCCCTCGCGATGACAGGCGAAGCATTTTATATCAATATGCCTAAAGTGATGGGTGTCCATGTTACCGGAAAACTTCCCGATTGGGTGAGCGCGAAAGATGTCGTCTTGGAAATGCTCCGGAGGCACGATGTGGATGGGGGAGTCGGCCGGATCTTCGAATATTATGGCCCGGGACTTGCCAACTTGACCGCGATGGACCGCCACGTGATCGCTAATATGGGCGCAGAAATGGGGGCGACTGCCACCGTATTCCCTTCCGACCAAGTGACGCTTGCTTTTTTAAAATCGCAGAACCGCGCTCAAGATTGGATTGAGCTTGTGGCTGATCCTAAAGCGGAATACGACGAACATGAAGAGATCGACCTATCGAAGTTAGAACCGATGATCGCCTGTCCGAGCAGTCCCGGCAATGTGGTGCCTGTTTCCCAAGTCGCCGGCAAGCCCGTGTTCCAGTGCATGGTCGGATCCTCTGCTAATCCCGGCATGCGCGATTTCGCCATTGCCGCTATGATCATGAAAGGGAAGAACGTGAATGAGCAGGTCTCTTTAGATATCATCCCTACCTCCCGCCAGATTTTAGAAAACTTGACTGTGAACGGTTATGTAGAAGATCTTCTCCGTACCGGGGCTAGGATCCACCAGGCGGGCTGCAACGGCTGCATCGGCATGGGACAGGCGCCCGCCACCAAAAAAATCAGCTTGCGCACCGTTCCGCGCAATTTTCCCGGAAGATCGGGAACAAAAGATGACCTTGTCTATCTCTGCAGCCCTGAGACAGCAGCTGCTTCCGCTCTCACCGGCGTGATCACCGATCCGCGCACGCTCAAAATGAAATATCCTCACTATCAAGAGCCCAAAGAGCTCTTGATAAACACCCAGGCGCTCATTGAGCCCAAAGCAGGGGAGACGGCGGAATTAGAAATGGGCCCCAACATTAAGCCTCTGCCGCTATTTCCTGAGTTAGAAGACCATATTAAGGGCCCTGTACTCCTTAAAATGGGGGACAACGTCTCCACTGACGAGATTTTACCTGCGGGCACGAAAGTGCTGCCATTCCGCAGCAACATCCCGGCGATCTCTAAGTTTACTTTTTCTCAGATCGATGAGTCCTACTATGACCGCGCGATGCCGCTGCAAAAATCGGGCTCGGTCGTGGTCGCCGGCGCCAACTATGGCCAAGGCTCCTCCCGCGAGCACGCCGCGATCGCTCCGCGCTATTTGGGCCTGCGCGCTGTCATCGCAAAAAGCTACGCCCGGATCCACCGCAAGAACTTGATCAATTTCTGCATCGTGCCTCTCGTGTTCAACGATGAAAAAGATCTTCAATCCATCGACCAAGGCGATATCTTGGAAATCAAGAACCTTCGCAAAACACTCCAGGCGAATGGACCTGTCGAAGTGCATAATCTGACGAAGAAAAAAAGCTTCATGGCCAGACACACGCTGTCCCATAGAGAGCTGGAAGAGCTGCTAGCTGGCGGCCTGGTCAATGCGGTTCTGGCCAGACGGGCAAAGAAGAAGTGAATTTTTTTCTTCATGAAGAGACAGGTAATTTGATGATTTTTTGATTTATCCTTGACAATGTAGTATCAAATAATTATCTGTTGATCGTAGTTATAGAACAAGGGATCGTATGAAGAATTTAGGTTGCCTTACACCTGTTTTCGCGCTGTTTTTTATCAACCTCTCAGCAAGTCCTACCCAACCTCAAATCATCAGTGGAGATGTGTCGATTTCGCAAATTTCTCCTCAACCCATGGTGATTATTAACCCGAGCCCCAAATAAGTGAGAATATACGCTAGCGAGGCAACGCCAAATCGAATAGGCCGAGCCCTTGTTCTGAACGAGGAGCACCATTGCCGCAAGGCAAGGGCGATGAGGAAGATTGATTTGGCTAAGCCGCAGGAAGCAGATTGTCACTTGTTTGGGGCTCGGGTTAATAACCTGAGTTTTGGGTTCGATCCGCTTCCCGCCATGGAGAGTTTTGGCGAATTTTTCTCTTTGTTGCCTCATGAATAGCGCCTTCGCCTATGCATTTCGGCAAAAAAGAAAGAAATTTACTCAAAATCTCCTATGGCTGCAAGGGACAAACCCAAAACTCAGGTTAATAACTATCACCCTACCTCCGGAGAGCCAGCCCATGCCTTTATTGCTTCGGTTGGCCCTGGATTTCCCTAAAATATGGATCCCTACCTCAATATTCGTTTAGATTGGGGAACCAAGTTCCATCATATCCAAAGCGATCCTTCTTTTAGCCGCGTTCACTTTAGCGTGACAGTTGGTTACTAACCCACGGGGTTTGACGCCAAAGCAGCTGAAAAATTGAGAGGGGAGTATCAGCCGCTCGAGAAGCTATCCCAAGAAGTTTTCAGGTCGCATACCGGCACTTGGACCTACCTGAAAGCTCGCTGAAATCAGCTGCCGCAGGCTTCACCTTAGGGAGTATTGAATCCGAAGAATTTTTGTTAAGGGATTTTCTGGACTTCTGCCTCTTCTGAAATGAGGGATACACCATAGCTTTCTGCGATGATGAGATGAGTCAAACTAAAAAGATAGAAAACCCAAAGAAGTCCGGCCAATCCTCTTTTTGTAAACCACTTTTTACCTCCTTTCCTTTCTACATGATATCTCCTTGCGATATCGATACATAGAGCGATGGTAAACCCGTTAGCGGCATAGTGGGCATGGTGTCTGTACTCAGCAAGCGCTCTGAAATTATCCAGAGCGGGCGCCGCGATATCTTGTGGCAAATTTCCATAGAGAATTTCGATCCAGGCCGCGACGGCGATGATAGCAATCCAAGCTGTAATTACACCTAGTCCCAAAATCACCCACGATGTAGGCAATAAAAAGGAAAGTGAAGATCTTTTTCTTAGACAAAGGGCAATAAAACGGATAATCGTCCCGATAAAAAGCAAAAGAATTGGAATGTGGATCACTAGAGGATGGACTTGCTCAAAACGCATAATATCTCCTTTGCTATAGTCCTATATACAGTCTTTAGTAGGAAACCCATTTATAGGAAAGTAAAAACCCAAGTTACCACCCATATTTTCTCTATGCAGGCTGCACCGATCAATTACTTTGCTTCTCTCCTCACCAAGGTGCTCGCACCTTAGTTTCTTCTCGAATTTGGTACTTGATCAGTTCGCTTGTTACTAGAGAAAAAATGGGTGGCAACTCAGGTTAATAGTAAAAGTTGTTGAGCTAAAACTTCTCGCATGGGAAACTCTCGACTTTCAGAAAAAGAGGGGAGCGTAGGATGTGCATTTCTGTCGTAGACAACCCAGGGCATGCGTGGGCCCCTTTTTTCTTCAATGGCTGCGCCACTATCGCCAGCTTAGCAAGCGTTTCGGCGCTTGTCGCTGCGATCGCATCGAAATTTTTCGATCCCGATAGTTTCACAGGGGTGGAACTGCACAGTCTCAGGATGCTCCTCGGAACGCTTGCTCTAGGCGGTATCGCTGCGTTAGGGGCGCTCACAACAATCAACCTCGCCTTACACTTTTTTGCTTCAGTTTAAATCGGCTACAATGCGACAATCCTAGCCCAGAGTTTTGACCCTATTCTATCGATCAAACAAAAAAGGAGAGTTTTTATGACTACACCAGTAGCTCAACCTAATCCAGTCGCTGCAGCCCAAGATGTGAGAACCTGCATCCTCGGAGGCGATAACGCCACAAAGAATGCAACCATGGCAGCCGTCGCCGTTGCTGTCACCGCTGTCACTCTCGTGTTTTTCGCAGAGATCCAGACATTTCTTTGGAGCGGTCTCATTCTTACTACCATTATTGCGGGGTCTTTTGCCCTGGTAGAATTGGCCGGATCCCACTTCCGCGGTAATCCGACCGTAGATAACGCTCACGCTATGCTGGACCGAGGGGTTTTCGTAGCCGAAAATGCACTTGTCAGCATCCGTAATTTTTTTGCCGGCGCTATGGCTTCCGTTCCGACAGGCGCAGCTACGCTCGCTGCACAAACTGTGACCAATATTGGAACTCAAATTACAAACTGAACAAATGAATAACTGGAAATAAACCCCATGTGCATTTCATATATAGACACTCGGAACGATACCTGTGGTATTGGGCAGCTATTTAATGAAGCGACCAATATGATCGTGATCGGGGGGATTACCGCTATTGTCGCCGCATTCGCCGCTGCATATTTTGATTCCGGAGTTTTTACGACCGCCGCGCTTTCAACAACCGCCGCGATCGGGACTGCCCTTGCCATCACCGGGGCGAGTATTTTGGCCATGTTCGTCTATACGCTTAGCACCGCATTATCTAGATAGTTTTCGCCCCCGCCATTAGGGCGGGGGTAGTTTATCCCCTTGATTCTTATATAGTAGAGCAATTAACCTTAATTTTTTATTTACTTTTGTTTTAAACTTTTTATAAACTTGAACTAAAACACTCAATTAATTAAAATTATCGTTTTAATTAATTCTTAATTTGGGAGTGTTTTAAATGAAAAAAAATCTACTATTTGGAGTTCCTACACTGCTTAGTATGGTGATCCTGCTCTCCGGCTGGAACAGCTATGACGCCTCCGGATTTGCGCCGGTTGCCGCCACAGAAGAGCCGGGAGTATTCATTACTTCCAAGGCTTACACTCCCGAAGAGTCAAAAAAGCACTTAGACCGCGACCTTCAAAGCCGCGGCTATCAGCCGGTTCAGGTAACGATCCAAAATAACACTGCCGACACCTACCTATATAATGAAGCTTCGGTCAGTCTTCCTTCTGAAAATCCCAGCAAAATCGCCTTAAAAGTTTCCAAGTCGACGCTTCCGCGCGCGATTGGCTATAAAATTGCCGGATTCATTTTTTGGCCGTTCATGATCCCTGGAACAATCGATACGTTCCGCACCTTCAAAGCGCATAAGCGGTTGAAAAGAGATCTCAAGGCGCGCGCCATTAAAGAAGAGGCGATCTCCCCGTACTCCACTGTCCACCGGATGATCTATGTCCCGATGGCAGACTACAAAGACACCTTCACGATCAAGCTCACCGATTTCAACAGCTTAAGATCAAAAACCTACGAAATCCACGCCGTAGGCTAGCTGTTTCTTTTTATCCTGTAAACCCCTAATTTGATTATTTATATTGCGAACTATAACGTTCGTTTCTTATGTACAAATTAAGATAACTATAGGTTAATCCATCATTCGCTAATTATTCTGTGGAAAATTAAGTCCTGTTGGAATTGCAATATTAACTGCAGAAATTGTCTTGCTCTCAGGAGGCGACAATGGAAACAGTAGCAAATCCTCCTTTTGGAGAATGCCGACCCAAGAGGAAACGTCACAAAAGGAGACAGCGCCCCAAACAGATAGTTCCAACGATCCGTGGGCTGAGGATGAAGAGATGCATAATGAGGACAACTCCCAATCCAACAGTTACCATGGCCAAAGCTGTCAAGGCTACACACAATCGCCTAACCCTGCCTCTGAGAAAAATCCAGAAGAAAGTTCTGCTGAATTAGCAGACATCCCTTCCAGTAATTCATTTTTTTCCAAGAGTGATGCCCCTGAGGCCTCCTCGGGAATACCCACCTCAAGAACTGCCTCTGGAGACTGAGGTGCGATTGCTGTTTTTGGCGAGATTGCTGACAAGAACTTGCGCGGAAGCGGTACTTATGGAGTCTATCTCACTCCGACAGAGCGCTTCAAGCTATCAGGGGAGTATCTGACGCAGAAGCTTGATTTTCATTTAGATTCCGGCTCGGATAAAAAATGGGTCTCGCAGGTTGCCTTCGGCGCTGAGTACCAGTATCTTTTAAAAGACGATTTCTTCAAGAGCATCGAACTGGGCACCGCATATAGCCATGCTTACAAGACTCATCACAATATCTCAGGTTCTAACGGATCGCTTTCCTTTTTAGGAACGACCGCACGATTGTGGACATGCGCCTTTATTTCCGTAGCCGCAGAATATGATTGGGTCGAATTTGAGCGCGATTATCACCACGACTCGCTCTCTAACGGATTTGGCGGATCGGTCGATTTTGTACAGCGGTTCGGCAAAGATTTCTCCCTCAATCTGGGAGCTGAGTTCCGCGAACCCTTTAATTCCTACCAGGGCGTCTTGAATTGGAACCAGCGTTTTTGCGGCTTTAATCTCGATTTTGATACCATTGTCACTTTTGGGTCGAATTAAAAGACTTGAGCCGTCGGCCAATTTTACACCTTGGCATGCCGGTGGCGGGTGGCGATGATTTCTGAGCGCAGCACAGGTTCAACCATGCGCACTTTCCATTCGCCGGGCTGTTTGGTCGGCCTTCTTGTCCCGAAGGGGATATTGAAAGAGATCTGCCCCTGCACGATCCCATGAAACAGGCTGTCATAGGAGCCGTCTACTTCCAAGGTGATATATTCTTTCCAGTGGGCGAGCAAGCGGAGTTTGCCGCCCCAGGCGTTCATCCCTTTCGCCCCATAGGAATAGGGGATGACTCCTGAGTAGAATCCCCAAGGATTCCTGCATCTGGTGTGAAGGCCTATCTCAAAATCGAGCCCTTTCAAGGCCAGCTCCTCGCGGCCCACTAAGCTCAATCCTTCCAATTTTATGGCGTAGAAAGAACTGTGTTTGACTCCGAAGGGGAGATAGCCGTTCATCCGAAAGTCCCAGCGGTCCCCTAACGCTTCCAACCCTCCGCCGACTTGATTATAACGGCCGCGCTGCGCATCGCGGTGGTCGTAGTAGACGTTCATGCCGTAAACAGTGCAACCTCTATGAAAGCGGCCGATCACCCCGCCATTGAATGCGAACTTTCCATTGTTGAACAGATGAAAACGGAAATCCATGACCGGGAGAATTTTAAAATCGTCTATATAAGGGTTCATGGAGAGATCAAGGGAAGTGTATCCGCACGGGTAGCCGATCCCTTTTCCCTCGATATGGCGCAACGTCGCGCGAAAGGGATGGGGGTTAACCCCTGTGAATTGAGACTGTTCTAATTCTTGGGATTCCTCTGCATATCCCATGGAGCAGCAGATGAGTAAAGAGGAAAGGGCGCACAAGAGAGATTTGGGCATAGAATCCTATGAATTTATACCCTGGGGATCGTACCGATTTGAATATATTTTTATCAAGCTAAGAGAGCGTCTTATCTTTGAAGCACTTCTGGGTGCTCGATTAGATAAGCAAAAAGGATGGGTAATTAAAAAATTGAATATGAAGTGCGATAGGGTAATTTTTGTCCAAATGGAGTATTGCAATTGCCTTTTTAGGGAAGAGTTCTTCAATCCAAGGCCTAATTCAGGCTCAAATCCTCTGGAATCATCGATAGGGTGGCGAATTTACCGCCAATCTCGCGGAGGAGGATTTAGCAGAGCCGGTGCACTATACGGCGGCGTGCGAATACGACTTAACCATGCAAACCATTCTGTACCAGCACGCGTTTACCTAGGGCTGCGTGCTACATAACATAAATTATCAGACGTTGAGAACGAAACCGCCTTGGTCAAGAAGCCGTCGCCTCTTCAAAACATGTCGAGATCAAAGTGCTGGATACTAAAATGGAATAACGGCTAAAACATTATTTTAAATCCCAAAAAGTTGCAATAATGGAGAAAGCTGCTAACCAAACCCGCATTATCATTCCAACAATTTACAGAAATAATTACCTATCTAGGCTCAAGGCCCTTACTCATAACAGCCATCCAGAAGCTCTGATTCGCACACTTGACTTTGCGCAAAAATATACATCGCGCATTGACTGGAGCGACTACAAAACAGCGCTTAAAACGCTCATTAAGACTTATGCATTTGAAGATGCCGCCCAAGGGGAGCTCATGGGTTTTCGGCTATTGATACCGTGAACTTTTGAATTAAAGTAAAATATTAAACACTAGTTAATTAAGTTCGTATTAGACTGAGGATAAGCAGGTTAGGTCGGCTAAAAAAGACTAAGTTCGAGAATTGACGTAGACGTCCCCTTCTCCCCAGGGAAAAAGGACGGTAAATTGCTTCCGGACCTGGAATTGGGGGCTGTAATCGCTTAAGGGGTAGCTGACCGTGATGATTTGAACAGACGGAGGCAGTTTTTCAAAACGGTGGACCAAGTTCTCAATGACCTCATTGTCTAGGCAAGTTCCATAGAGATAGATTGCGGTAGCCCCGTTAAAATTCACTTGTTGCATGTCTTGGCACTTGAAGCTCACCGGTAGAGGGGGGTGGAGCGATTCCACGAGAGAATTGGCCGTTTCGACGAACTTAGGAACCCAATCGATGCCCACCACGCGGCAGCCGGTTAAATGGCTTAAAAAGATGGCTCCTCTTCCCCTGCCGCAGCCGAGTTCGATGAGACGGTCGTTTGGCCCAAGGTCGCATTCTTTGGCGATCTTTGCAAAAACGGGCAGGGGCGTTTCCCCATAGGCGTGGACGTTCGACTCCCCTCTTTGCTTGAGGAAGCTTTTAGAGATTCTGAAAGGGTTAGAAAAACGGTAGGCCCTATGAAAAGCCTTCTCGTAGGGGAGAAAGGAAGGAAACTGGGCGCGCACTTCCCGCCCCTCTTGAAATAAAAAAGCCCTCACCCGGAGATAGGTCCAGAGAGGGATGAAAGTAGTAAAGTTGCGCAGGCTAGTCATATAGGATATTCTAGCGAAGAAGAAGGCCTTTGTCACTACTCTTATTTTGCAGCTAAAATATCCTGGATGGGGAAAGAAAGAGTTCTTTCGGTATGAGTTCCTACTAATCTGCCTGCCTTTCGAGCTTCTCTCATCCTAACGACACGCTCGATGAATTTTTCATCTAGCGTTCCGTTTTTAAGGATTTTCTTGTCCATACCATACGCCTTTGTATCTGCGTAGGATAGGGTTGTTTGAATAGGTTTCTTATTTTTGATTTCAGCGTTAATTCTTTGCTCAAATTCTGCTGAGTAGTTTGGGGGAAGCAGATCCATAAATCGGCCCATATTATTCCAGTGCAAAGTTCCTGAGAATGACTTGAATTCGGTATCGATAAAGTAGATCCCATCTGCTGCAACTATAATGTTTCCAAGGTTCAAATCAGTGAAGTGTGCAGCTGCTATAATCGTAATAAACTCATCCACTTCTTCAGGAGTGATTTTGCGCTTAACAGCCCTAATATCCTTGGCATGAATGTTGATATCTGCAATTGGGGGATGGGCTTCTGTAAAAGCCAATATCTTATCAAACTCAGTGTCAGAGTCATAATCGTCAGGAAGAGGGAGCTCAACGCTATGAGACATCATCGTAATGAGATCGTCCGCATACTCTCTAATGTCGATAGAAACCTCTGTTTTTCCGCTTGTGACGACTGCAACTTTTTCAGGCACTTTAATGTATTTGAGGTTCAGCTCGCTGATTAGGCGCTCCAAATGATCCCGTCCAAGAATGCGTCCTAAATCCTCACCTTTTTTTCGCCACTTGTACATACGACTACTCCCCTTTAGAAATTCCTCTTCAGTGAGCAGCCTGCCTTGTTTGCGTAAATCTTTCATCCAGCTTTCCACCGTTTGCTTATCGGTTGCAATGTCCATGTACGGTGATAGGAGGCTGGGACTTTTGATCGGAGCATCCGCAGTGAATTTTCTGACTCCGTTCAGGCGGCCTACGAGGTCTGTCTTGTTGAAACAATTCGCTGTGCGATAGACGAGGTTTTGGGTTCTCGGCGGCAACAAGCGAAATTCCTGATCGTTGAAATCTAAGTTCTTAAAAACCTTGATCTGCCAAGTCTCCACTTCTGTAAATCCCGAAGCGCCGCGGGCGTCGATGAGTTTTTGCGCCTCCTCTCCTCTGCCATCTTGAAGGGCTTTTGTTAACGCGCTCTTTTTCGGCCGATCAGCAGGAAAGTGCTGATTGTATAGTTCTAGGGCTTGCTTATCGTTAATTGCTTGGGTTGCCATAATTCCCTCTTATTGTTAATTTTAATAACATAATTATAAAGAAAAATTAATATAAAAGCAAGCGGCAATTAAATTGAAAGGAGCTGGTTTTAATTCTTTGGAAATAAGCGGGTTAGAAAAGAGCGTTATCCCCTTCTTCCTCAAGAACCACTAGCTGCAGCGGCAGCTCTTTTGGCAGCTTCATTGCGGCGGGTTCTATAGAGAATGAACAGGTTGCTTCCTACGATCACCGCGGCCCCGATCAAGGTGAACGAGTCTGGCGATTTGTTCCACCAGAAAAGATCCAGTGCGACGACCCAGAAAAATGAGGAGTAGTCGATCGGCGCGAGGATCGAGCCTTGAGCGAAGCGGAGCGCTTGCGCAATGGCGTATTGACCGGCGGCGGTCAAGCATCCCACAATGGCAAAGAGCCCCCAATGTTCGAGCGGCATCGGTTTCCATGTTGAAATCAGAAAGGGAAATGTGACCAAAATCATCACAATATTTGGATAGATCGCGATCGCTAAACTATGCTCTGTGGCTGCGAGCCGGCGCATCAAGATTTTGTTCAGTGCACCCAAAAAGGTGCCGATCAGTACGAGGATTGCAGCTGTTTCAAACATATTGGTCCCTGGCCGCATGGCAACTACCACTCCCGCCATACCGATAGCAACGGCTAGCCAGCGCTCGTAGCCAACCTTTTCCTTGAGCATGAGCGCGCTTAATACGACCATGAAAAAGGGAGAGGTATAACTGAGCGTATAAATGACCGTTAGCGATCCCATCGAAAAGGCGTACATGAACGCATAGGTGTAAGCGAGGTTGACGATCAGGCGAAAGATATGGCTTTTAGGATGGTTGGTGCCGAGCACATGGAGCGGGCCGCCTTGGAAAAACGTCGTTATAAAGAGAGGCACGAGCCGCGTCAGCGCCCGCATGAAGCTTGTCTGCTGCACGCTGTAGGTGCCCATGAGATGCTTGATGAACGCATCCGCAAGCGGATAGAGCGCCAGTCCAACGATCATTAAAACGACCCCGAGCACTGCGCGGTTTTGGAGTTTTCGATCCGCGCTCACCTCTGCAGCCATAGAAGCCTCTCCTGAAAATTTAATCCTATTAATGTATTTAATAGAAGCTTTTGGAGCAAGAAGAACCTAGCTAGGTTTGAAAACTAAACATATTCTTTGATAGTTTCGCTCCATGCTCGAATCTCTACACCACCCCAGTCCTTTTGGCAGCCCTTCTTATCTATGCCGCCCATGGGCGCGCCTGGGCCTGGATCGTAGGCATTGCTTTTGTCTTAAGCCTTTCGTTTTCGAGAGTGTATATCGGGGTCCATTTTTTCAGGGACCTTGTCGGTGGCTGGATCGTGGGCGCCGCCCTCTTTCTCATCGTTCAAATGCCGATCTTTAAAACACTAAAATATAAGCCATTGTCCAAATGACCTTCGTAGTGGTATAAAACTCCCCAACTCAGGAAGTTTTGTGGCAGCGCAGTCGCTATCGGTTAACATCTCCTCTCAGCTCAAAGATGTGGCCATTCTCATCCATGGCTGCCATTTGAAGGCGGACGAATGGGAACAGATCGTGTTTGGTGAAGGCAACCGCTTAGGCCGTGTCCCCGCGGGCATCGCAGAAGCCGTAGACAGAAAGGCGAAGCTCATCTTTTGGGGAACGGGAGCTTCCGCAAGCGATACCGGAGTGAAGGAATCGGAATACACCTTTAATCAAACGACAGGCCCAAAACTCAAAGAGCTCGCAAGCCGCCTTAAGATAGAGCCTTCAGAGCTGCTGGCTTATTTAAAAAAAGTATCTGTTGTGGACACCGCCAGCCAAAACACCTCAGAAGAAATCCGCGCGGCTGCCGATAAATGCGTCGAGATGGGAATCAAACAGCTTTATCTCGTCTCTTCCCCCACCCATATTGCCCGATGCCTACAAGAGGCCTGCAAGATTAAGGAGGCCTCCCAAGACCTGCCCCTTACTCTTTATGCCCTGCCAAGCGAGACTTGCTATGCCAACTCTACTGCCTCAGACGTGGTCATCCTAGAACCGCCCCACCGGGGTGATTTACCCAGCGTCCCCTTCCATCAAACCGTGCAGGGGGTCTTTCCAATCCTTCGAAACGCGGAGTTGGCCCATTCCCTCAACATTGCCATGGCCTCTCTAATTGGAGAATATAAGAAAAAATTGGCCTTGCATCAGACCTAACCACAGATCTGTAGCAAGTATTTTCTAAGTCCTTTATTATCTTGATGTTGCAAAACCTAACCTTTCAATTCCCTCCCCTTCAGACCACCTGAAAAGCAAAAAAATCGAATTGACTTCCACTATTCTGACGCGAGTCATTAAAACTTTAATAATTAAACCAATTAATTTAGATGTTAATTTTGACAAATAAAACTTTAATTATGCTGTCATTTATTTCGGCTTACACTATAATAGTAAATAAGGATAGTTATATTAATATTAAAAATAGGTGGTATTATGTCAAATAGCATTCAGAACAACAATTTTGTTCAAACAATTACAAATCTGGATTTAAATACCCAGCATCTTTCAGCCAACCTTAATGCGGTAGCTAAACCTGGCTTCTTCTCAAGACTTTTTACCATGATCTTTGGCGGTAACGCACAAGAGAAAATCACCGTTGCGGGAAAGATCAATGATTTTATTACTGCTAATAAAGCTAGCTTGGCAAGTTGGAGTAAATCAAGTAATCCAAATGAAAAAGCACAATTTGAAGCTTTTAAAGCTAAGTTAGACGCTCTTAATGGTAAGCTGAAAAGAAACATTAAGCTTGATAAGATTGTCGACTTTGCTGCCAGCATCAACAATCTTCAGGTTCCACAAAATAATCAGAATAGAGCTCCCATTCCAGAGAAAAAACCTTCCAGAGTTGTTCCCCCATCAGTACCAGCAGCTGCTTCCACAGTTGTTCCCCCATTATCAGTACCAGTAGCTGCTTCCAAAGTTGATGTTTCAAGCAAGGCCACAAAGAGAGAATTGGTCAAAGGAGATCCTAAATTGCGTCGTAAGGAAAAAAAGGAGCTGAACCCTAAAGTTAGAGAAGCTTCTGCTGAGCAAGTTATGGCTGCTTTTGGAGCTCAAGCTGTTGAAAGATTAATCCAAAGTTATGGGGAACCGATTGCACTAAAAGTTTTTGCACACTTCAATGAGGAAATCTTGGCTGGAAAGAAATACCATGGTGAAAATAGCCAACTCAGAATTTTCAAAATGGCGAACCATTTTGTTCTTGAAGCCCTTCCTAAACAGTCAAGACAAGAGACGTTAGATCTCTTTTTCAATACGCGATTTAGTGGCGACTTTGCTGCCGAGTTTAAATCCGGTCATAATAAGCTTTCCGGTACAAACACTTTTGCCAAATTGCAAAGTTTTTGTAAGATCCTTCCACAGGCTAAAATAGCTATTGGAACAAAGGTGATTTCTAACCTTCTGAAGAATTTCGGCTGGGATTTGACGAATGAAATTTTTAACGAGTTCAAGAGTGCTATTTCAGCAGGTAAGTCTTTGGAAGAAGTTAGAGTATACGCCTTTGCGAACGCGAGACTGCTCGATGTGTACATAGCAAGAAGTCTTCCTATTGGAATGTCCAAAGAGAAGGCTTTAGCTATCCTTACAGGTAAACCTGAGCATGAGATTAATGCTGATTTTCTAAAGGAATTCCGCCGTGGTGAAATCACTATCAACTCACTCGATGTTCCTAATCTTAAGAAGGTTCTTAGTAAGCCAGCACGATCAAATGACTCATCAGCTGCTTAAAGCTGCGGCTAGTGCACACATTAAAAATCCTTCTAGGATATTTGAGACAGACCACTAGCAGTCCAAACAAGTAGAAAGGGTGAAAGCCCTTTCTACTTTTTTTTGAGGTCCCGCCGCCATTCTTTCATTGAACAATATGAATTCATTTGCTGGTTGAATGCAACAGGTAAATCCTCTATTATCAACGCCTTAAAAGGCCTGTAATTGAAATTTAAGGATTTATGTCGCGTCCCATTGTCCCCTCCTCAGATCGTCTGCTTATTCCTTCTTCCCCTGTTGTCAGTACCGAGGGAGAAGCTTCTCCTGTCGCCCCCGTAGAGGCCGGCGATCTTAGCTCCACCCGGAAAATACACCGCTCCCCTGGCACAGTTTGGGTACCCGTTCCAAGGAGAGGCGAGGTGTCTCAAGAGCTCCTGGAGAGATTCAATATCCACCTCCTTACCCCAGCAGCAAAAGTGGCGCGGTTTTGGAAGGAATGCCTCCATCCCCCTAGAGTAGAAAAAGTCCCCTATGCCGAGCGCACTGGCACTTGGGCCTATACAGAGACGCGGGCAGACTGCGAGGCTCTTTTAGCGAAGTATGAAACCGCCTCCTATCAATCCCCGGACGCAGAAGGGTTTCTTAAAACATTTTGCAAAGGGTTTAGAGAGACTCTGGCTAAATTGCACAAGTGCTTGGAGAAGATGGACTCGCAGTTCATGAGGGATTTTCCCAAGCTCTTTGACTATGGAAGCTCAGACACCGAGCGTAGAGGCCGATTTGAGCGGATGTTCGAACGCCTAGACCGAGAGAGAGCAAAGGTGGAAGGTCCCTTTGAGGAACTCCCAATGATCTTTCAGGGTCTGGCCAAGGTGAAAGAGGCTAGAGCCTCTCTCTCTGAGACTGTTCTTGAGTTCCCTTCGATCCAAAGCAGTGGAGAACTTTTGCTTCCTAAACGCTTTGAACAGGATGGGCTGCTGGTTGAGCAATTTTATGCAGACTATATCCAAATACTCCATATGAACGATCTCTATTTGCACCGCTTCATGAGCTCAATCACAAAGGGCTTTCAGTTAGTAGATAACAAATAAATACTTAGCCTGCTATATAACGTTCCCAAAGGGGGACTTAATGGGACTCGAATGGCTCGTATTCGCGGCGGTGGGCGCCTTGGCAGGAACTTTAAGCGGGCTGCTCGGAATCAGCGGCGGGATGGTCACTGTCCCCTGTCTGCTGTTTATTTTCGAATGGATGGGGTTTCCTAAAGAGCATCTGATGCAGATGGCGATCGGCACCTCCTTGGCCTCCATGGTGATCAATGCGTGTTCTTCCACTTGGGCCCACCATATCAAACTCAATGTGAAATGGGACCTCTTCAAGTCGATGCTGCCGGGGGTCCTTTTTGGGTCGATCTGCGGGGCTTTTGTCGCTTATCTCTTGCCCAGCAATGCGCTGGAAATTTTCTTTGGAGTTGTCGCCTGCGGTTTTGCGGTCTACATGTGGTACTCGAGCGTCCCCCATGCGGAAGAAAAAGAACGGCTGCCCAATAAGCTCGTTTTGAACACGTTTAGTTTTGGCATTGCGGCGTTTTCCAATATCTTAGGGATTGGCGGCGGAATCATGACGGTGCCTGTCCTTTTGGCCTACCGCGTGCCGATGAAAAAAGCGGTCGGCACCTCGGCGGCGACCACGATTTCTATCTCACTTGTCGGAGCGATCTCTTATCTCTATTTAGGGAGAGGAGAGACATCTATGCCTTTGACTTTTGGCTATCTTTATTTACCCGCCTTTGCGATCATCAGTGTCGCAAGTATTTTTGGCGCATTTTTCGGGACCGCATTGTCGCATCGCCTTCCGGTACCCATCTTGAAAAAAATCTTCGCAGGATGTCTTCTCATCGCGGGATTGCTAATGATGTTTTAAACGAGTGGAACAGTGAACCTATCCCAATATTCGAAAAATATGCTTTTTGATTCTTTTTCCACATCTTTCAGAGCCGCTTCTTGGTCTACTTATCCAGGTATATCCTGCGAAGCGGCTCTAAAATCTGTGAAAAAATCGTTCAAAAATCAACGTTTTCGAATACTGGGATAGGTTCATAGTTTTGTACATCACCGATTTTCATCACATTAAACCCAAGTACAAAGCAAGCCAAGAGCAGCTTCTTGACTGGATCGCAAAAGCCCATCTAAAATCGGGCCAAGATATTCGCGGAATTCTGCTGAAGCTGGGGCTTGGACCGGAAAAAATCCAACAGCGCTATTTTGAGGTCCCCGATATTTTTTGTGAAACGTGGGCCGAGATGCCGATCTACGCTTTAGACAGCTCTCCGCATGGAGTGGGCCTAAAGGAGCGGTGTCTGTTTTTTGACCGGGTCGTCGCGGAAAAGCTCGAAGAATTTTATCCCGAAAATGCTCTCTTTCCTCCTCATCTGATCCATGTGACCTGCACCGGCTATGTGGCGCCGAGCGGCGCGCAGCAGGTCGTTTCCAAGAGGAATGCGCCTACAGCTGTCACCCATGCCTACCACATGGGATGCTACGCCTCGCTGCCCGCTCTGCGGATCGCTCAGGGGTTTGCCACGCCGACCGATATTGTCCATACCGAGGTGTGCAGCCTCCACATGAACCCCTCGCTGCACAGGGTAGACCAGCTCGTCGTCCAAAGTCTTTTTGCCGATGGCTACATCAAATACCGCTTAAGCGATGACCCGAAAAAGCGGAATCTTAAAATCCTCACGCTGCATGAAGAGATCATTCCGGAAACGCTCGATCAGATGACCTGGCGCTGCGAAGATTGGGGACATGGGTTCACCCTCTCCAAAGAGATCCCGGTTTCGATCATCAAAGCCCTCCCTAAGTTTCTAGAAAATTTAAGCAAGAGCGCAGGCAAGGATTTGAAGGAGTCTTTATTTGCTATCCATCCTGGCGGTCCGAAAATTTTATCCCAGATTGGAACGCTCTTGGGACTGGGGGCCCATCAGATCAAAGACAGCGAGGAGATCCTCAAAGAACGGGGAAATATGTCCTCGGCGACGCTGCCCCACATTTGGGAGCGGATCTTAAACGATCTGGAGGTCCCAAGCGGGACGCTAGTGACGAGTTTAGCCTTCGGTCCCGGGTTAACGATCAGCGGAGGAGTTTTCGAAAAATGGCAATCTTAAGCATGATCCCTTTTCTTTTGCAGTCTCTTGCGATTGGATGCGATGAGTACTATTTTCATATCCGCAGAGGGCTCCCCCGTTGGGAGCGGATCGGACATCCTCTCGATACGCTTTCGGTGCTCTTCTGTTTTGCCTGCGTCCTTTTTGTCCCCTATTCCGATGGGGCGTTAAAGGTGTATATCGGCCTCGCGATCGTCTCTTGTTTGATGATCACCAAAGATGAATTTGTCCATAAACACCATTGTCCTGCTGCCGAGCAGTGGCTCCATGCACTGTTGTTCATCAACCATCCGATCTTGCTCACGACGATGGGGCTCTTGTGGGCGAATGGGGCGCTCTATTCCTTTTTAGTCTCCCAAGGGCTGCTGACGGCGGGATTTTGCCTCTACCAAATCATCTACTGGAATTTTGTGTGGGAAGAGGACGTTGCAACACTCGCTTTGCAGACAAAAATTGATGATTTTGGTTCCGGTTCGGTTTCTCGCAATTCGACATATCCAATGGGCCATAGGCGAGTTGCGGGAAATCCGAATCCGGGGCCAAAAGGGCAATTTTTGTCCAAATGGAGTTTTGCAATTGCCTCGACAAGAAAAACAAGTGTAAATAATGACTTTTATGAAACACTGGGAGACCAGTGGCTGAATGAGTGCGCCCACCCGATCGCGCTGCTGCGCGCGGAAAATCGGCTCCGCAATCCCTGGATCCACGGGGTCTTGGAGTCCCACTGCCCCGGGGGAAGAATTCTCGATGTGGGCTGCGGCGCAGGATTTTTAACGAACTATCTCGCCTCCCGAGGCTTTTCTGCGCATGGGGTGGACCTTTCGCCATCGACATTGGAAATCGCACAGGCTCAAAATATCACCCGCACGGCAGAATACAAAGTGGGGAATGCCGATGCGCTCCCCTATCCAGATAGCTCGTTTGATGCCGTGGCCGCCATGGACCTTCTGGAGCATGTCGAAAACGCGCAAGCGGTCATTGCGGAAGCGAGCCGCGTTTTAAAACCGGGAGGCCTCTTCTTTTTTCATACATTCAACCGGACGCCGCTGAGCTATCTCCTAATCATCAAGGGGGTCGAATGGTGTGTGCGCAATACGCCGGAGCGGCTCCACGTTTATCCCCTCTTCATCAAGCCGAAGGAAATGCGTCAGTTCTGCGAAAAAAATGGTCTGCAGGTAGAAACCATGATCGGCATCCGCCCGGAATTCCGCACAAAATCGATGGTTAAGATGCTTGCGACAAGAAAAGTATCCCCCGATTTCACGTTTAAGTTCACATCATCGCTGGCAACGGGCTACTCGGGATTTGCTAGAAAGTTGAATCATTGAATTTTATGGACACCTCTCTCCTTCAGAAAATAACATCTATCCTCGGGCCAAATAATGCAGTCAAAACGGGCTCCGCGATTGAACCGTTCTTAAAAGGTTTCAGAGGCAGCCAGGGAAAAGCAATCGCCGCAGTATTTCCTGAATCCACAACCGATCTCTATCGACTCATCCAACTATTTCATGAACAAGGAGTAGGCTATCTACTGCAAGGGGCAAATACCGCTTTAAAAGGTCAAGGAACACCCCATGGAGAACTGAAGCCTGTGGTGATTATTAAAACCACAAGATTAAAGCAGATCAAAATTCTCGATTTCCCCGATACGCAAGGGTTTAAAATTTTGTTGGTTCAACCGGGGCTCTCTCTAAAAGAAGCAGAGGGTATTTTGGATCAATTGGGGTATGATCTCCCCCATAAAATTGGTTCGCATGATCTTGGAAATACCTTTGGTGCCAGCTGCGCCATCGGCTGTGGCGGCGTTCGGGTGGATAATCGCGATGGGAGAGCCTCCATGACCCAAACGGGGAATATGGGGGTTGTTTCCATCAGTGCAGAGGGGATTATTTATAACGGGTTCATTCGCTCTGACAAAATAAGTTCGGGTCAGGAATTATTGGCCAGAATCGATGCTAATTCGATCCAAATAGAAGATATTGATATCCCCTACCGCGATGAGATCCGTCAATTCATACAACAACTGTTCGATGCGAAAAGTTATCCTATCAAAAATCATCGGGGCGAAATCCTATTCGCTGGAGACGGCGGCGAAGGTTCACAAGCCATTGTCTATCAAATGTATCTCATTCGAAAGAAGCCTGCGCGTGTGAAAACGTATGCCGTATTGCTTAAAAGTATGGATACGAAAGAGCACTTTTATAAGGAAGTCATCTTTTCTGTAGGTTCAGACCGCCCAGATGAAATTCCCATTCTCTGTGAATCGATGAATCGCCCTCTCGTTTCTACGATTGTAAGGCAAGGCGTTGGCTATACCATTGCCTGCATTTTGGCTTTGGGCTCCCCTTTCATCAAGAGACATGCCGCTAGGTTTTTGAGGTGGAGAAGTCGGTGCATCAAAATTTTGCCATCCGTTTATTTATCCATGGAATCCTTGATGGGATGGTGCTTATCTCGTATTTTCACACCGAAGCTCATTCTAAAATCCGATTTTTCAGAAATGATCGTGATACAAATGGCAGAAAGGAGCCACGCGACACACACTATTGCATCTTTTGAAAATAGGTTAGATCAGTTTTCAAAAAAGGATCCAGATTCCATCCAAGTTTTGAAATTATCCCCTGGAAGTTTTTCAGAAAAATTGCTCCTTCAGATACGCAATATTGCCGCTTTAGTCACGTTTACGCTTTCAAAAATCTATAAAGGCACCTTGTTTGCCTTTGACGATGCGATTATGCCCGGGAGTATGACCAATCAGTACTGCCGATTGCTTTTTGCAAATCTATCCAATAAATATCCTGGATTGGTATTAGAACCGTTTCTTTATGGCCATGACCTCAAGAAAATTAACCATAATGACTGGATTATAAAAGGTAAATTGGAGCGAGACGAAGTGCGCGAGATCCACCGTATCCAACACCGCATCATCCATGAAATTGGAGGCATCGCCCATGCAGAACATGGTGTCGGCGATTATGCAGACACCGATCTCTGCCGCCACGAACTTGTGAAGCTGGTCGCCCATCATTTACTCAATGATCGGCAACGGATTGCCAATCCTGGAGGAGGTCCCGAGAGAGCTTATCAAAAAGCCATCGCCGATCCGACGATTTTACAAGATGCTAGGGATTTTGCCGAAAGAGCTCTTCAGCGTGAAGAAGGGCGAGATACCTTATTGACGTGGTCGGGGAAATTAGGTCTTATTCTGAAAGATACTTGATGATCCGGTTCATCGAGAAATGGCGCTCTTGCTTCGATTTGACCACCTCTTTCCAATACTCGGCCTGTTCGTTGATCTCTGACTGCTGCTTTTCCATCGGCTTGATCCGGTGGGTGTTGGAGGCCTCGAGTTTTTTGAGCGCTTTAAGCCGGCGGAACGCGACGAGCTGCTCGCGGAGCTTCCATCCAGTAACGCGCGTTGGAGCGATTTTACGAGGGATATCGGGAGCTCCAGTAGGGATCGAGGGCATTGGCTGAGGGCTTTGGGAGACTGTTGTATTAACTAAAACTTTTTTTGATTTTTGACGCGACTGGAGAGCTAAGTGCTTGATTTCCTTAGGGATAGCTGGCAGCCTGAACAGAGACTTAGTCAAGGGGTTTGCGGTCGCAGTGGTCCCTTCATTGCCTCTCAGTTCAAAAATCTTCTTGACGCGGCAAGATGTTTGGTTTTCCTCTTCCATAGGGCCTCTATCTTAACATATTCTTTACATTTTTGACAACAGTAAATATTTTGGTATACTGTCTTGCAACAGGAGAACTTCATGGCAAATATCACACTCAAAGGCAATCCAGTACACACGTCGGGACAGCTCCCCGCGCTACAAAATAAAGCACCTGATTTCAAGCTCGTCGATGGAGAGTTGCACGATCGGACTCTAGCCGACTATAAAGGCAAGCGCAAGCTGCTCAACATTGTCCCAAGTTTAGACACCGCGGTCTGCGCTCTCTCTGCGAAAAAATTCAATGAAGCGATCGCCAAGCATCCCGAGGTTGCTGTCTTGGTGATTTCTGCGGATCTGCCCTTTGCGCAAAAGCGATTTTGCTCGGCGGAGCATACGAAAAACGTCACTCCCCTCTCCATGATGCGCTCCAAAGATTTTGGGAAAGATTATGGCGTTTTAATTTTAGATGGGCCGCTGGCTGGATTGCTCGCCCGTTCTGTTGTGGTGCTGGATGAACATGATAAAGTGATCTATTCTGAACTCGTTCCTGAGCTAAGCCATGAGCCCAATTACGAAAAAGCGCTTCAGGCCTTGTTATAGACCCAATAACATTGAAAGGGGTTGGAGTAGCGGTGGACGAACATTTTTAGGTTGTCTTGCTTGATAAACTGCAGCTGCCTATCGAACAGCTCTGTGTAAAAATGGAGGGTGCGGTAGTGGACATAATATCCATCATCGCGATGTTCGCCAGTAGGGGTGCAATTTTCTCGGAAGAAAAGTGTTCCCCCTTTTTTGAGCCAGCGGGCAAGGCGCTCTTGAAGCTGCTCCACTTCTGCGTGGTCGAGGTACATCATGAGAGCGTTCATAAAGATGCAGTCGAAGCTCTCATCAGGAAATTCGAGGTCCATCGCATCAGCGCATAGACAATTGACGTTGGGAAAACTGGCATGGCGCGCCCGATTTTTTTCGACGAATTGGGGAGCAAAATCGACGGCGGTAACCTGAGAGGCCACCCAAGCAAAATGGTTCGTGTAGCGTCCGATTCCGGCGCCAAGCTCCAAGACGGTGCGTCCGGTAAGGTTCGGGATCTCCTGAAGGATCTCTCGCCGTTCTTCAAGATCTAGGTCAGCTCCAATCTCTTTTAAGAACATCGACTCGACAGTCGGCTCTTTTTGACTCCAGAACCCTTGTGTTTTTTTTGCTCTATTCATATGAACCTATCCCAGTATTCGGAAATGTTGATTTTTGAACGATTTTTTCACAGATTTTAGAGCCGCTTCGTAGGGCATACTTGGATAAGTAGGCCAAGAAGCGGCTCTGGAAGATGTGGAAAAAGAATCAAAAAGCATATGTTTCGAATACTGGGATAGGTTCATGTATTGACATTTAGTGAATTATTAAATTAAATGCAAAATAAAAGGAGATATCTATGGTAGGACGTATCGCACCCCCCAATGCAGTCTACGCGGCAGGAAGTGTCCCACCACCCCTAACTCAGGCCCAGCAAGAAGAATTGCAGGAATATATCAACAACTTGTGGGCGCTGACCTATGCAGCGAACGGAGGATCCTCTAGCCCACCACCCTCGCCTAACCAGTTAGCGATGATCGCCCAATCCATCACCGCGCTGGTCAATTTCGTGAACAGTCTCGGCAAGGTATCGTTGGATACAGGAACACAGAAGTTGATGGCCGATTTAAACGCGGGGAGAAGTTCTTCCATAGCGGCGACTGCTGCTGCCTTAGAGGCAAATCCCACCAGTATCCAAGATTTCGCAAATTTCGAGAACGAATATAACCAAGGCGGAGTTGGCGTTTCCAATGACATGCACAACTGGTATTCCGGAACGAGCAACGGCTACTACCAAGACAACGGTGATATCCCTTACGTCCCCAATAGCACGCCCGCCAATCCTTCAAGTGCAGGAGCCATTACAAACTTCTCTCAATTTCAAGACGATGTACAGCAGTTTCAAAAAGACCTAGCAAATTACCTCGGTAATCCTTCTAATCCAAACTTTATGAAAGCTCTAGTGGCCGATATTACAGCCCTAAATGCAGATCTCGGATCTGCAGTTCCCCCGAATCTCGATCCTTATGAGACGGCGATCTATCAGATGCTAAATACCCCAATGCCGGGTGGAAGTTCCTTGCTCTCATTGGCCCAAAGTAATAATACAGCAGGAATTACAGACTTCCTGGGAAATAACAATCCCGGAAGCGGCAATGGGCAAATTTATGCGAATATCCTAAATCTGATGGTTAGCGAAAATTGTTATTAATAATCGGGCGTCCACATCATCCGGTTGATGGTCTTGATCAGCTCATCACGTCTCACTCTTAGCGCATGCCCTTGCAGGGTTGCCGTCATTCCCACTTCGATTCCAATCTCCCGCAACACTTTCCGCAGATCTTCCAAGGCCGGAAAGGGCGATTTTTGAATATTTATGACTCCAGAAGGCTTGTATTTTTTTTGCTCTACTCATATGATAGACATTCTTTGAATTGCAAAATAAAAGGAGGATCTATGACTGTTTATTTAGATAGGGTAACCCCCTCTGCTTCTGTTGGCATTACGCCTGACCAACTGAAATCGATGCAGCAATTTGTCAATAATTTATGGGTCTACACCTACGGAGCGCAGTCGTTTGGGAAAGGCAACCCTGGTCCGACGCCGACGCAAATGGCAATGATTGCTCAATCGATCGCCCAGTTGGTTGCCTACATTCAAAGCATTGGCCCTGTCACGCTGGATAGCGGCACTCAACTCCTGATGAAAGATTTAAACCTTGGGAAACCTTCGATTGCTCAAGTAGCGCAAGCTTATTCAGCTGCTCCCAGCAATTCGGGTCTCGCAGATTTTACAAATGAATATTTGCAAAATGCCGTGAACATTGCCACGGACACCCACAAATGGTATACGTCTAACCCCGGTATCCCTTATACGCCAAACACTAACTACCAAGGAAATCAGACACTTGATTCAACAGGATTTGGACGACTTTCAACAGACGCTCAGAACTTTCATACCGTTATAAATGACTATATCAAGAATCCGTCCTATGACAAACTGAGTAACCTAATCCTCGTAATCAGAGCCTTACAAAACGACTTTGGCTCTTCGGTTCCGCCCAATTTAGATCCCTATGAAATGTCGATTTATGCAATGATCCACACGCCTCAGGAGGGCGCCTCTGGCAAAAGCTTGCTCGATTTTTCCAATGATAACAACACAGCAGGCATTGCCGACTTTCTGGGGCAAATTGATCCGACTCAAGGAAACGGGCAATTCTTTGCGAATACACTGAATGCGATCCTTAATGGCAATACCGGGGAATTTTCTTAGATAACTAATAGTCCGGTGTCCACATCATCCGGTCGATGGTCTTGATTAGCTCGTCTCGACTTATTTTTGGCGCTTTCCCTTGTTCGATCGCCATCATCCCCACTTCAATCCCAATCTCCCGCGACACTTTCCGCAAATCTTCTAAGGCCGGAAAGAGCGATCCTTGAGGATTTTTGAGAATGGGCGCATGGTCGCTGAGCAATTGGGCGGCCTTGATGAACAGCTGATCGCTCACAAAGGTCGCTTTCGAGGCGATCACTCCTAGACCGACGCCAGGAAAAATATAGACATTATTGCACTGCGGTATCGAAAAGGTGCGGCCGTGGTAATTGGCAGGAGGAAACGGGCTGCCGGTGGCAATGATCGCGTTTCCGCTGGTCCAGAGAAGTAAGTCTTGAGGTTCAGCCTCGGAGCAGCAGGTGGGATTGGAGAGCGGCAAAATGATCGGCCTTTCGACATGCTGTTCCATGAGATGGACGAGCTCTTTGGTGAACACATTGCGCTGCCCGGACACTCCGATTAAAACGGTCGGCATCATATGCTTCACGGTGTCGATCAAGGTGATATGCGACGGATCGGGCACGCTCCACATCGAGATCTCAGCGGTAGGACGCGCAAAGCGCTTCTGCGCCTCGTCAATTCCCTTCAAGTGGGTGTGGACAAGCCCATAGATGTCGACGATATAAAAACGGCTGCAAGCTTCTGCCTCAGATAAACCTTCAGCTTTGAGGGCCTCGACGAGGTGGTGGCAAATCCCCATCCCGGCAGAGCCTCCCCCGAATACCAAGATGCGCTGGCTTTTGAGATTGGTGCCCAGAGATTTGACGGCGGAGAGGATGGCCGCGAGCACGACCGACGCGGTCCCTTGAATGTCATCGTTGAACGAGCAGATTTCGTTGCGGTATCTGTCGAGGAGTGGTTTCGCATGCGGCTTTGCGAAATCTTCCCATTGGAGCAGCACTTTCGGATAGCGCTTGCGGATCGCTTTCACAAAGCGGTCTACAAAATCGTCATACTCTTTTCCTGTGATTCGGGGATTGCGCCAGCCGAGATAGAGAGGATCTTTTAAGCAGGCCTCATTGTTGGTGCCGATATCGAGGAGGACGGGAAGGGTGCGCGCCGGATGGATGCCGCCAAAAAGAGTGTAGAGGGCCAGTTTTCCGATCGGGATGGCCATGCCGCCCATGCCGAGGTCGCCGAGGCCTAAAATCCGCTCGCCGTCGGTGACGACGATCACATCGACCTCATCTTGGGGCAGCAAATCGACGATCTCTTCGATCTTATCTCTCAGAGGATAAGAGATGAAAATTCCCCGGTGGTCGCGGTAAAGGCTGCTGTATTTGATAGAGACGTCCCCTACTGTGGGGGTGTAAATGAGGGGGAGTATTTCTGCGATGTGCTGAGAGGCAAGACGGTAAAAGAGAACCTCGTTGCGGTTTTGGAGCGCATTGAGAAATTCAAATTTAGCAAGGGGCGTGGTGTGTTCGCAAAAGTTGCCGTACCGGCGCTGGACCTGTTCATCAATGGTGGAGACGTGGAAAGGCAAAAGGCCGTTGAGCTTGTACTCATCCCTTTCTTTCTGAGTGAACGCGCTTCCTTTGTTCAGCAAAGGATCATTTAGGATATCTTTAGATCTCATGTCTTATAAATAAGACATGAGCTTTTAATTTACAACCTTTTCATCAGGTAGAGCAGCAGGCTTTTCTTGTTTGAAAAGCTTGATGACGATGATCCCCCAGATGACGAAGAGGGCGATCAGCCCTTCGGTGAGGAAGTGCTGCAGCTCAAAAAACTGCAGGCCCAGGATGAGGGCTGCAGCGATAGCTTTCGAGCTTCTGTAGACAAAAACGTCGATGACGGCCTTCGCTTGGAACTTTTCTTCGACTTTAAGCGGGACGTAAAGCATCTCTTTGATCACGCCAAATAGGGAAAAGTCGACTGCTTTGATCGTCGCAAACGATACGGAGATCATCCCAAAGCCGGGACTGATCAAAAAGCCGACCGCGTTGCAGCAGAGGGTCATGGGGACAAATAGATGGCTTCGGCGCAGGCCCAAATAATGGACGAAGAGGTAGCTGCCGACCACTTGGAGGCCTGTGGTCACAAAGCTCACGATCCCGAACAGGCGCCCCAAATATTGGGTGCGCAGGTCTTTATCGAGGACCGATTTTTCCAAAACGGTATTGAACTGGAAGTCGACGATCGTCGAGGTGAGCTGCATGAAGACGACGATGAGCAGGATGAAAACAAGAAGTTTAGATCCGGCGATCCTCTGCAGGCTGTCTTTGAGGAACGGAAGGCTCTTGGAGGGAACTCCTGAGACGACCGCCTGGTTTTTCATGGCGAGGAAAAATGCAAAGAACAGCAGCGCGTAGAGAGGCACCGTAAAAAAGAGGAGCGACTCGGAGCCGACGCTAACGGCGCAAAAACCGGGAAGAAGGCTGCCCAATGAGCCCCCAGCTCCCCCGATGGCGAACATGAGGCCGTAGAGATACTTCGCCCTCCCCTCTTTCATATTGGCGTGAATCAGCGACCAGAGCTGCTGGAACATCACCATCACATAGACTTCCTTCCAAATGTAGAAAATGAAGGGTAAGATCCAAATCTTTTTTAGAAAGAAGACGCAGAAAAGATTGCCGGAGACGATCACGGCGGCGATGCATAAAAACATTTTAAGGCATCCCCACTTAGGGAGGAGGCGATTATAGAAGGTGACGACGGCCAAATTAAGAGGAATACAGGCCAGCCAGGCGTAGAGAAAGCCGGAAGAACCGTAGGTGGTCAAAAAGACAGAGTGGCTGACAGGGCGGATGATCGAATACTCGCCCATAATGCAGAACGCGCAGGCGGCAGCCGCCATGACGAAATACCGCTCTTGCCTTGTATAACTAAATATCTCAGCTTTTATCGCTGCCCATTTTTCTTTCATTAGCGCTGGATTATATCGGAAATCGAGCTTCGAATAAAGTCTTTTGTCGGGTTTTTGGCAAAATTGACAACAAGTTTTTTTAATAGGAAAAAATCCGCTCCGGAGGGCAAAATATACCCCATTATAAACACCAGGGGTGCTGGAGCAAAAGGTCCGGCTGAGAAATACCCTAAAAGAGGATGGATAGACATTCTCTAAACCTGAACTGGGTAATACCAGCGGAGGAAGCGTGCAAAGCATCAAAAAAAGTATTTTATCCCGTGCTCAATTCTGGAGCACATGTCTAGGCAACCTATTCGAACATTATGACACGGCCCTTTTTGGGTTCCTGTCCCCTTTTCTAGCGCCCTTGATTTTTCCCAACCAGGACCCGCTGACCGCCCTCATTTTAACTTACGGAATGATCCCGCTGGGGATGCTGGCGCGCCCGCTCGGCTCACTAGTCTTTGGATATATCGGCGATGTGCGCGGCCGGCGCCAGGCGCTTTTTTTGACATTGGGCGGCATGGGCCTCGTATCGGGTGCCATTGCGCTGAGCCCGCTCTATGCACAGACTGGAATTTTTTCGCCGCTGATTTTTTGTGCGGGGCGCCTCGCAATGAACTTCCTCTCCGCAGGAGAGAGCATGGGCGGGGCCATCTATCTTTTAGAAAACACACCAGAAAAGCGGCATGATTGGCTGAGCAGCCTCTATAATGCCTCGACGATTGCAGGCATTTTGTGCGCCTCTGGCGGCGTTGCCCTCCTCTGTTATTTTGAAGGTGTCGAAAACGGCTGGAGATTTCTCTATGCGCTAGGCAGTATTACGGCGCTTTTTGGATGCTGGATCCGCCGCCAAGCAAGCCAGGACGACGCGCCCCTGGAAAAAAGCTCCTTGCGCACACTCGTCCCGATGTTTTGGCAATACCGCAAAGCGCTGGGATTTATCGCGATCACCGCCGGCTTTGGGTACGCCAACTATTCGATGGCCCTCGTCCTCATGAACGGCTTCGTCCCTTTAGTCACCTCCCTCACCAAAGTGCAAATGACGGCGTTAAATACAGGGCTCCTCGTCCTCGATTTTTGTACCCTCCCGCTGTTCGGGTGGCTCGCCTCCAAAATCTCTCGAGAAAAGATCATGACAGGCGCTGCGCTTGGCGTCTTTTTGAGTGCGATTCCTCTTTTCCTTTTTCTAGAAGGGGCGACACTATTCAGCGTGGTGGCGGTGAGGATTTGTCTGGTGCTTCTGGGCGTCGCTTTTTTTGCGCCGTTCCACGCCTGGGCCCAGCAGCTAATTCCCCATAATCATCGCTATATGATCCTCTCGTTTGGTTATGCTATCGGCTCGCAGCTTTTAGGAGGTCCGACGGCCGCAGTCTCTCTTTGGCTCTACCAAAAGACCGGAATGGTCTCGAGCGTCTGCTGGTATTGGATGGCCCTCGCGCTAGCGACAACGCTGACACTGGCGAAAACTTCCCGTGTCAAAAACACCTTGAAGGTTTTTCGATGGCGACAGACGACTTGATCCGCAGCAGTTCGCTGGGATTTGTGCGGGGCGTCGGCGTCTATGGAGCTCTTTATCCGTTAGAGGTGATCAAAACGCTGCAGCAAGCGGAAGCAACTGCTTTACTGTCGCACCAGGCCGCAGCACGGATTTTTCAAGAAAGAGGGATGCGCGGCTTTTACGCCGGATTCAGCTCAAAACTGATGGAAACCGGCGTCAAACAGCTGGTGACCTGGCCGATCTTGATCGAACTGATGCCTCCCCTGTTGGCACCGCACCAGCTCCACCCCCTTGTGGAACAGGGCGTGACCGGGGTGGCCGTCGCCAGCGTCAACGCGCTCCTGTCGGCCCCATTTAATAAAAAGATGATCACCTCCATTGTTCATGATCAAAGGGCTTTTTCTTTCAGCCAAGCGTGGTCGGGATTGCGGACCCATTGGGTGAACCAGTCGGCCAGCTGGGTGGCCTTTCTCGTTTCGCAGAAATTTTTACGGGACCAGTATCAACAACGGGTAGGCCGTAAAAAGCTCACCCTAAAAGAGTTGGCCGGTATTGGGAGCACTGCAGCTCTTTTTGTGAGCGTGGTCACCTCGGCGACCGATAGGGCCAATACGCTGAAACAATGCCAAAGGACGGCCTTCGGGTCCGGCGGGGCCTTTCGAGGACTCTTTCCTCGGACAGTAATGCTCATGGCCCACGGCGCTGCTTCGGTGGCTTTAATGGGCACTTTGGAACATAACTGAGTTGATTTTTTGACAACATATAAAGTAATATTGTGGCCATATGATTAGCGTTACTATTCTTGCTAAGAACTCTCAAGATACTCTTAGGGAAACCTTAGAGTCGCTCCGCTCTTTTCCTGAAGTGATCGTCTTGGATACGGGCTCCACCGATAGCACGATGGACATCGCTCAAACATTCCCCAATGTGCGGCTCTTTATTTCCGACTTTGTCGGCTTTGGAGACACCCACAACATCGCCACCTCCCATGCAACCCACGATTGGGTCCTTTCGATCGACAGCGATGAAATTTTGTCCGATGAGCTCATCAAAGAACTCCACGGTCTTAAGTTAGATCCGAAATGCGTCTACTCAGTCCAGCGGCACAATTATCTCAATGGAAAATTGATCAAATGGTGCGGCGGCTGGTACCCTGACCGCGTGGTGCGCCTCTACAACCGAAAGACCACCCGCTTCAACAACGCCCGCGTTCATGAAAAAATTCTCACCGACGGCCTAAAAGAGATCGAGCTGCAAGGCCCAGTCCTGCATACGCCCTACCGAGAGATCGCCGATTTCTTGTCTAAGATGCAGATGTACACCTCACTCTACGCCGCTCAAGAAAAAGAGCGCAAAAAGGGATCGCTCCTTCAAGCAATCTTCCACAGCTGGTTCGCCTTTTTTAAGAGCTACGTCCTTAAGAAGGGATTTTTAGGCGGAAGAGAGGGATACATCATCTCGGCCTACAACGGCCATGCGACATTCTATAAATATCTCAAGCTGCGCGAGTCAACGCGCGAGACGATTAAAAAATAAGGGATTCAGAGCTGAAAGGCTTTTCCGGATCACCTCTTTCCCCTCTTCATTCACCCAATGATAGATCGCGGTATCGGCATGGGGCTTATCCCACTTCCAGCGGTTGTAGCGGCGCGGCAGCTCAAGAGGCTTGTGCTCCTGTTCGTAGAGGATCCGCGAAAGGAGATGCTGATCGCCGATGAATTCGCGGTTATGCTCGCGGGCCCTTCTGGCAAATTCTGCGATCGCAGGCGACTCTTTCTTATAAACAATCAAGCCGCTGTTGTAGACCACCTCATCTTCAAAGATCAGCCCGAAATCTAAATCGCGGTTGATCGTATCGGGATCCCGATCGCGCACGAGAGCGATGCCCGAAGGGTTTTGGCACAGCGCAAACAAGGGGCTTAAGTCGGCGCGGATTTGGCAGTCGAGATCGATCCAAATCGTTCTTTGGTAGGGAGTCTTTAGAAGGGCGAACGGTTTTTTGAACCAGCCAAGCCTCCCGGGCCAAAAATTATTCCCCCGGTAAAAGCCTTCCCAAGTGAGGGCTGTGAGCGGGTCGATCTCTTCTTTTCCCGCAATGAAATCGTCAGACACATCTAAAGAAATCAAAGTGCCCTTCTCCTCACACCATTTTTTGGCGGTATCAGACATCCCAAAATCGATGAACGCGACCGGATGTTTGTTGTGGAGCCGGTAGTGGAGCCACCACCAAGGAAGGAGCCATTCTTGCGCTTGGTTGCACCCAACAAGGATCCCTTCCATTAAGACTCCTCGAACGTGAGGTTCATGAGCAGTTTTTCACAAACGGCCATCGCACCGCGAATGGCGCTCTTGTCGGTACCAGACCAGTCCGCAATGGCGATATCTGGGCCATGAGGCTCTTCGGCTCGGCAGTGATGTTTTTTTGGAAGGGCCCCATCCGAAAACAATGGGAGATCGAATAAGGGACCCAGCGGGCTGCAGACCTGGGCGTCTAGATCGAGCATGAGAGTTTTGTCGAAAGGCGAAAGGAGCATGGCTTGGGTCTTTTGGAACTGGGCTGGATCTAAAGAAATGATCTCTCCCCTTTTAGCGCACCAGCGTTTGGCCGGTTCAGAAATTCCCTGATCGATGAAGACGACAGGAAAAGAATTGTGGAAATGGTAGTGCATCCACCACCACGGCAGCATCCACTCTTGCGATTTGGAACAGAGGAGGAGGATTCCACGCATAGTGCTAGTTATAAAAGGGCAGCAGAGAATTTACAAGAGTTTTGTGGATTATATGATTAGAGGCTGTTCTTCAAAAACACTCTCTCTTTCCTTTTGGATTGCCTCTGTCAAAAAGGGAGATTCTTTATAGAGACGATCTCTTAGCCACTCGAAAATGCGGCTCGAGTCATAGGTGAAGAATACAGATTCCACGCTTATGAAGAAAGCGGCGGATACCAATGCGATAATGATGACAGGGAGTACCCCAGGGACAAGGCAAGCGGCGACAATGGCGAGAATACCGCCTATAATCATCGCGGCTGCAATCATGATAGCAATTTTGTGTTTGAGTTTCTCGGTATAGATCCCTTTATCTAAGGCTTTTAATTTTTCGATATCGGGTGCATCCTCAGCTACATTTTTTAGCCATTTTGCATCGACGCGCCGTCCTAAATAGGTCTCACCTCGGGCCTTGGACTCATCCATGAACTTCACCGCTTTCTCAATCGACTCTCCGGCACTTGCTTTAAACTCGTTTTCAAAATCGCGCACGATACAATAGCTTTTCACAGATTTGGTCATCATGACCCCGCCTCGGATGACGTAGACGCCCCCGAGTGTAACGCCAGCAGCCGTTGCTGCGGTGGTAGCAGCAGCGCCTGTCAAGACGGGTGCAAAATGGAATGTATGGGCAACTGTCGGGCTGATGATGTCTATCACCCCTGCAGCCGATTGAGCAGCACCCATGGTGAAATAGAGCGATTGGTTAGCTACTCCTAACTGGGCGATGGGCAGGGCTGTTTTTGCTTCTTCTACTGCTGCTTGGAGAGCGGGTCTTTTATCATCTCCCAGTTCCAGTTTTGCAAGGCTAGTTTTTGCTGTTTCTAATTCCTTATAGGTGCTATTAAGCCCGTCTACAGCATCGGGAATCGTCCAAGCTGCCGCTGTGGCCATGCATACTGCCCCAGTAAGGCAAAGACCTACTGGAATAACTGCACTGGCAACGCTGGAAATTGCCGCTGAGGTGTGAGCGAGTTGCGACCCTACCCCGACGATCGTAAACGCCTGTCGCCCGGCCCCTACTGCGTCTACACCCATATAAACTGCTTCTCGCACAGGGGTTTGAACTAAGTCTCCATTTGAAACTACACCTGTTAATACTGACACTATTCACCTTTAATGTTAAATATACATTATATTATAACATGTATTGAATTAGTTTTAAAGAGCTCTTAATTAATAAAAGAATTTTTCAACAAACATGCAAGTGCTTTATAATTAACAGGTTACATTTATTTGTCAGGGTAGCGTTTCGACGAGCATCATATTGGTGCTGCCGCAGACGCCAAAGGGGGTCCCCGATGTGGCGACGACGAGGTCTCCTTTTTTTAAGAGCCTCTTTTCTAAGACAAAGTGAGAGACCGCTTGGATCGCCTCATGGACATTTTTACACGTTGCTGGGGGGACAGGGATCACGCCCCAGTAGAAGGCCATCTGATGATAGATCTTGGGATTCGCCGAGAGGGCAAAAATGGGCATTTGGGGGCGGAACTGAGCGATCTTGCGAGCGGTAAAGCCGCTGCAGGTGAAGGCAAAGATAGCCCGCGCCTGGGTGCTATAGGCAGTTTTGACGCTGGCGAGCGAGACGGAAGTGGAGATGTCGGGGAAATCGTAACGCCCCTCTTTGGCAAAAAATTCGGGATAATCAAAATGTTTCTCGGCCTCTTCGATGATCGCTTTCATGAGGGTCACGGTCTCAATGGGATATTTTCCAACGGCGGTCTCGCCGGAGAGCATCACGGCGCTGGTGCTGTCGTAGATCGCATTGGCGACATCGGAGACCTCGGCGCGGGTCGGGCGCGGATTTTTGATCATTGATTCGAGCATTTGGGTTGCGGTCACGACCGGTTTGCCGGCGGCGATGCTTTTGCGGATCATCATCTTTTGCAAGCTGGGCACCTCTTTGAGGGGCAACTCAACGCCGAGGTCTCCGCGGGCGACCATGATCCCGTCCGCAGCTTCTAAGATGGCATCAAAGTTCTCAATCCCTAAGCTGTTTTCAATTTTTGCGATCACTAAGATGTCTGACTTTTTCTCGGCGGCGAGGAGCTTTTTAATTTCAATAACGTGCTCCTTAGAGCGAATGAAGGAGGCGGCGATGAGATCGACATCGTGTTTGCACCCAAAGCGGATGTCGAGGATGTCCTGCTCTGTCATCGCGGGAAGGTTGATATGCACATGGGGGACGTTCACCCCTTTATGGCTTTTGATCACCCCTTCATTTTGGATCTCGATGAGAACGCCGGCGCTGCTTTTTTTGACCACGCTGGCTTGAATGTATCCATCGTCAAAAAGGAGAGCGGTCCCCTCTTTGAGATCATCGAGGACGTGAGGGGGCGTTAAGCTGATCCGTTCGGCGTTGCCGATGCAGGGCTCTTTAACGAGAAGTAGGCGCTGTTTCGCTTTGAGCGGGACCGCATCGCCTTCGATGGCGCCTAGACGAATTTCGGGGCCTTTGGTATCGAGCATGATGGCGAGCGGCACTTTTTTCTTTTCCCGCGCCTCTTTAAGGCTGCGGATCACAGCGAGATGCTCTTCATGGGTGCCGTGGCTGAAATTGAGGCGGGCCACGTTCATGCCGGCGTCGATGAGCTCTGAAATTTTTGCGAGCGAGCTGACGGCTGGGCCTATTGTACAAATGATCTTGGTGCGCGAGCGCATCGGATAACCTCTATTCTATAACTCATCCTATAGCAAAGAAGGGAATTAAATTACTTATCTTCTTGATGAGTTCCCTCTAATCGGTGTAGGCGTTCTGTAAGATCGTTCACAGGTTCGGGCAACACAACACCTCCGACGGTTCCTAATCCGTTAGGTCGAGGCTGTGCTAGCGACGCAAGGGTTCCTACAGTCCTTAAACCGCTGGGGCGGAATGGTGCCGCTGCCAAATCTGATTTTTTATCAGGCAGATTGATCCGCTCGATGAACTCACCCAGTTGCTGGATCTGACGTTCCATTTCCTTAAAATCCAACTGTACGACGGGAAACATCTCCGGCCTGATGTGAGGCAAAAGCTTAGTTCCATTTCGATTGACGCAGGCGCTTAAGAGAAATAGCGCGGCCTTTTTATACTTGAGCTCCTTTCCCAAGACATCGAATTTAGCAAAAAAACTTAAAGTATCGGGATCGGGGTCCTTTTCTCCGCTCCTCTGTTGATTTCTAAGGGACGGAGAGATGGGTTCGTGTTTCCCGCCCATTGACTCGAAGGCAAGGGTCATTTCCAACATGAAAAAGATGAGTTCCCGTTTCTCAAAATCCATTTTTTGGATCTGGATGCAAAGCTCGTTAATTGTAACCTTGGCACCTCCCCTTTTGAAGGCTTCTCCCTCTAAATGTGCGCGCAGCATGAGAAAAAGGCTTTCAATATCGCCAGACTCTTTGCGCAGCAAGGGGAGTTTTTCCAGCAGAGCTACGTCGGGTCCCTCCGGCGGCCTATCTCCTCGAATATAGGTTAAAATCTCGACGGCTTTTACCGGAACGATCTGACGATTGACTCTGTGCAAGCTAAAGAGCAGTTCTTCCATTTCCATGGCGATGAGAACGGCCTCCTGATCGATTCTCTCCCTTTCTAAATAGCCGAACTGCCTTTGGATTTCGGCGGTCAACTGATCCACTCTGACCTGCACTTCTCGGGCTGAGGCAATAAGCACAAACTCTTCGATGTATCTTTCGTTTTTGACAACTTTGTCCTGGGCGCGGTCATAATACCGCGCAATCAATGCTTCGAGCTGTTTTTCGAAAAAATCATCCCAGGTATCGATCGCAAAGGCCCAAAACGCACGGATATCCTCTTGGCTTGTCGGGGAACAATTCACCTCTACGAGGGGGTTAATCCCCCCTTTTTTCACATTCGAGAAGGGAACATGGGTTTTCCTAAGCGTCATTAATGCCTCGCGCGCTTCCCATGCATAGCGGCAGGCCGTGCGGCATCCAAAACCATTTTTCCCTGGGCCTAAGATGCGCAACTCATTTCGGAACCCTGTAAATATTTCCGCTAAATAACTCTTAAATGCCCCGGCCGTCTGGGGCGTATCTTTATTGACAAACGTCCGGGCTAGATCAAAAATGCTCTCCGACAAACTTCCCTTGGAGGCGTGGACAACGGCATAGCGGGGAACCCCGCCGGTCGCCCTCAGCGTGTCACCATCTTTGAGCGTGGCCAAGACCTGAAATTCCTTTACGAAGGGTTTTAGAGCGATAGGAATGCATCGATCGATACATTTATTGAAGATTTCGACGTCAAATTGCGTTAGGACCTCATTGACCGCATCCCCCCACAGGTCGTCGTTGCTTCCCATGAGAGTGCTGATGGCCGCAGTATAAGATCTGGTCGCTTGGAAATGGGTATTGGACAAACGATCCATCCCTGTCCTGACGTCGCGCAGATATTCGTAGATGTGGTCTTTGAGAGTTTCCGCTCTATCGATGGCGGCTGTGAGTGCGGCAATCCTCTCTTTAAAAAAGATCTTAAAATGGTCGATTGCCTCCCAAGTATCTGCAGAATAAACCACGCGGACCATACGGCTGACAAGAGGGATCGGCGTTGTTCGGCAGTAGACCTCATGTTCGCCCCACCCGTGGAGATAATCGGTCACCTGCCCCGATCGGGTGCTTCGGTCAATGGGCTGGATCGTATCCCCGGCTTGCAGCGTAGTAAATACTTTGAAGGGATCCAGAAGTTGAGAGGGTATGAGCGCCACAATTTATCCACTGCTTGAGCTTTAAGGCGCGTCCATAGTAACTTAATAATCAGGAGATTGTAAATGTTAATTTTAGGTTCGCAGTCCCCGAGGCGCGGGGAACTTTTAGGCCACTTTTCCATGCCATTTAAGCAGGTGCCCTCCTCATTTGATGAAGAGAGTGTTCCATTTGAAGGCAATCCTCAGGCTTATACGTTGACGCTCGCTGAAAAAAAGGGTGAGGCGCTCCTACCTCAATTTCCCAATGACATTATCTTGACTGCCGATACAGTTGTGTATTATCAAGGGAAAATTTACAATAAGCCCAGGGACCGCGAGGAAGCTTTTGCTTTTCTCTCGGAATTATCGGGCCACTGGCACCATGTATTCACCGGAATGTGCCTGATCCAGGGCTCGCACAAGTACCAAGGGGTGGAGGAGACCCGGCTTTTATTCCACAAGCTGACCGAGCAGCAGATTCATACTTATCACAAGCACTGCCATTTTTTGGACAAGGCGGGTGGGTATGCGATCCAAGGAGTGGGGAGCTTGCTAATTGAGCGGATTGAAGGCGCTTACGATAACGTGATGGGCCTTCCCCTAAACTTAACGCGGACCTTGCTGCTAAAAGCGGGAATCGACTTATGGGATTTTCTAAGACCTGCCTCTTGCTAGCTATCTCAGCCTCGCTTGCAGCCTTTGCTGTCGACAAACGGCAGATCGCCTATTTAATGCAGACCCGAGAATTTGTCTCCTCACTAGAGCTCTATCAAACCTACGCCAAAGAAATTCAGAAGCACGACTTTGAAGTCTTGAGCCAGCTCGGCACCCTCATCTTGGAAGAAGGCTTGCGCAGCGATGATCCTGAAAAACAGCTCATCAGCATGTTCGGTGCTTCGATGGCCGGATTTTCATCCGTGGGCATCTTAGAGGCTGGCATCAATTCACGCGATCCGCAGATCCAAATCGCCGCCATGCACCTCGCCGGGCAATTTCAAGACGACCGATGCGATCAGCTGCTCCTAAAAGCCATGTCCTCAGAATTCCTCCCGCTCCGCATGGAGGCAGGTTATCTGCTCGCCGCCCGAAAACACCGGTCTGCCGTCGGCCATATCGAAGCCTTGATGTACCGCCTGCCGCCGCAGCTACGCGTCTATTTCCCCGAATTTTTCGCCCTCATCGGCACCTCTGACGCCATCGGCGTCTTGCGCAAATTGATGGAAGATCCACAGCTCATGGTCCGCGTCGCCTCTGTTTTAAGCGCCGCGATGTATCAGCGCGACGATCTGCTGCCCACGATCCGCTCGCTTTCAACGCATCTGAATGTCGCCGAGCAGGAGGCATGCAGCACTGCGCTTGGCTACCTCAAAGATTCTAAAGCGATGGCCCAGCTGAAAAAATTGGCAAAGTCTCCTTCCACCAATGTCCAACTCGCAGCCAACCGCTCTCTCTATCTCCTCGGAGATTCTTCAGTGGAACATGAGATTTTTGCCCTCGCCAAGGCCAAGGATCCTTTTGCAATTTCAGTGCTCGCAAGTATTCCTGGCTCGGAAGACCTCCTCGCAGAGCTCGCCGAAACGGACGATCTCCAGGTCCGTTTGAACGCCACCCTCTCTCTGCTCACCCGCAAAGATCCCCGCGCGGCCCCGCATCTGCTCACATTTTTATGCAGAGATTCGCGGGACCTCGGCTTTCAGCCTCAATTTTCTGTCGGCAGTTCGCTGCGGGCCTGGAAAGTCATCCCCTCGATTGCGCATCAAAAAGACAAGCAGGCGATGTATGATCTCAGCGCGATCTCGATGAACTTAAGAGAAGTGATGCTCAAAGAGAGCCTCGAGCTTCCCGAGCCGGTGTTCCTCCGCCTCGCCGCCCATATTTTCGCCTCCAGACAGAACGACCTCATTCCGCTCCTCGTCTCTCTCCTGCAAAATGCCCAGTCTCCCAACGCGATCGCCCTCTTGCAGCAGCAGGCGACAAAACCGGGCGCCCCGTTCATCCGCACCTACTGCCATCTCGCCCTCTACCGCCTCAAACAACAGGGCCCGCACGAACACTTTTTACGCGATTGGATGGAGCATCAAAAAAAGAGCGAGCTGATCCGTTTCCGCCCCATGCTGACACGCGATCAAAAGATGAGCGACGCGTTTGACCTCACACCCGAAGAAAATTCCCGACTGCTCATTGAAACCTATCAGGCGTTTGCCGAGCGCAATGATGCGCGGAGCATCGACACGCTGATCGAAGTGATCAAGGAGGGCAATCCTAAAAATCGTCCTGCGCTCGCAGGCTTGCTTCTCCGCGCGATCCAATAAAATGATCGTTTATTGACAATAAATCATCGTTTATCAATAATCGCGCTCAGATTAACCCCTGGAGCTTTTATGAAAACACCCAAACAAAAGATCACTTCCTTGAGCCGCATCTTAAAAATTACGTTTCTCATCGCTGCCTGCGCGCTGCCCCTTCTCGACGCAGGATTTTGGATCACTAACGGCTATCCGTTTTTAAAGCCGTTCTTCTCATGGGATATCATTCCACAATTCGGCACTCAGCCTGCAATCAATCCAGACCAGCTTAGCCCTCTCATCAAATTTTTGGGGTTTTTGCTTTCACTGGTCCCCACTTCTCTTTACGTGATCGCGTTGGCGTTCCTTGTAAAGCTCTTCAAACACTTTGAAAACTTTGAGATCTTTACCGAAGAGAGCGTGAAGTGCATCCGAAAGCTGGGGTTTTGCATCCTGCTCAACCAGATTCTTTATCCGGTGTATCTCGCCCTCTACTCTCTGACGCTAACGATCACCAATCCCCCGGGACAGCGGATGATCGCCGTCGCCTTTGGCGGCCAGCAGCTCATCTTGCTTGTCATCGGGTGCACCATCATCCTGATTTCCTGGATCATGGAAGAGGGGTGTAAATTGAAAGAAGAACAAGCCGCGACCATTTAAGGAGTATTTATGCCAATTGTGATCAATCTCGATCTCATCCTTGCGCAAAAGAAAAAACGGTCCAAAGATGTAGCAGACGCCATTGGAATCACCGAGCAGAATCTCTCCATTCTCAAAACCGGCAAAGCCAAGGCGGTGCGCTTCAGCACCCTCGAAGCCCTTTGCCAGGTTTTAGAATGCCAGCCCGGGGATCTTTTGAGTTATGAGCCAGATTATACCATTCGCAAAAAATAAAGACATAAATTGGGCAGCGAGTTTTGCCGAGGACCAACGCCTGGAGCGAGGGACCAACTTGAATAAGTTGGCCTGAGTGAAGGCGAA
>VFKB01000003.1 GCA_009885755.1 Parachlamydiales bacterium
AAAATAATTTTTGATTTGCTAAACTCTTCCATATTTCGCAAAATTGGAGGAATTATGGGAAGAACAACAGAATATCACGTAAATCTGAGTGCCAAGGAAAGAGAGTACCTGCAAAAGAATAGTTCGGCAGGAACATGGAGGCCAAGGGCTGTTAAAAGAGCGCAAATATTGCTAAAAGCAGATATCAGCCAAGGAGCACCGATACCAGAGGATCAGATCGCTCGAGAGGTCGGTTGCAGTATTTCTACGGTCAGGAATATCAAGCTGCAGTTTGCTAAAGGCGACCGATTGAAAGTGATTAAAGAAAAGGTGCGTAGCGGTAGACCAAAAACAGTTCATGGAGAGGTCGAGGCGCATATCATTGCGACTGCATGTAGCAGTCCCCCAGAAGGACGAGTTCGTTGGACACTACACCTCATTGCCAATAAAGTAGTAGTCTTAACAGAAGAGCCTTGTTCCCACATGAGCGTGGCAAGGACTTTAAAAAAAATGAACTTAAGCCTTGGTTAAAAAAGGAATGGAAAATCCCCAGAGGCTCAAAAGAAGACTTCGTCTGGAGGATGGAAGCGATCCTGGACATTTACAAACGGACCTACAATCCCCTCAATCCCATTGTGTGTTTTGACGAAAGCAGCAAGCAACAAATACAAGATCTAGTCGATGCATTGCCTACAAGGCCTGGAGACGTAGCCAAATTTGACAGTGAATACCAGAGAAATGGGGTGAGTAATCTATTCATGATTTTCGAACCTCTAAAAGGGAAAAGACACGTAAAAGTCACAGATAGGAGAACGAAAGTGGATTGGGCAGAATGCATGAAATTCATCGTGGATGAATTGTATCCAGAAGCACCGAAAGTCACAGTTGTCATGGACAACCTAAACACACACACGCCGGCGTCTTTATATGTCCGTTTTGATCCAGCCACAGCGAAAAGAATTGCAGATAAGCTCGATATACAACACACGCCAAAGCACGGCAGCTGGCTGAATATGGCAGAAATAGAATTTAGTGCTCTGTCGAGACAGTGCCTTAACAGGAGGATCCCCACGCAGGAAAAGCTCGTGCAAGAAGTTGGAGCTTGGGAACGATCGAGAAATGAGTCTGCTATTGGCTGTGACTGGCAGTTTACAACGAGCGATGCAAGGATAAAACTCAAAAAGCTCTATCCAACAGTGGGTCAAAAATTGTTTTAAAAACTTTTGTTAAACTGTACTAGTGCTCTGTTTCAAAAATCCTTGGAGTAATTTCGGCGTCAAAGCCCGTATAATCGACGATCGTAAGTTGATTCGTATTGGATTAATACGGATCAACTTACGAAGCCTGCGGTCGTCGATTCTACGGAGCTTTCACGCTAGAAATTATCTCAAGGATTTTTGAAATAGAGCACTAGCGCAATTTACCAGCCCAGCCGAGCTTGGTGCGTAGGGTAGAGAAATAGTCTCTGCGCAGGAAGCTGATGAGAGGAAAGTGTTTTTTGCTGCGGGTGATGCGGAACACTTCGCCCGTTTGGAGCTCGTGGTTGGTCAGTCCATCGCAGCTGACTTCGATAGGATCGTAGTCGCTGAGATATTGGATCTGGATTTCTTGGTCAGCCGTGAGAACGATGGGGCGGTTGGAGATTGTGTGCGGGCTGATCGGGGTGATCACGATTGCGTCCAAGGAGGGGCTCAAAATCGGTCCGCCGGCGGCGAGCGAGTAGGCGGTCGATCCGTTCGGTGTGGCTACGATGATGCCGTCTGCTTCAAAGTTGTTCACGTAGACGCCGCCCACATGGATGGCGATTTCGATGAGGCTTGGATTTTTGCCGCGGTGGAAGACGATATCGTTCACGGCAAAGCTGCGTTCACCGCGCGGCGGCTCGCCGTCGAGAACGACCCGCTTTTCGACGATGAAGGCTCCGTTGATCAGATCCTGCAGGCTGGGATAGATGTCGGAGATGGGGACATCGGCCATGAAGCCGAGATGGCCTAAGTTGATGCCGAGGATGGGGGCGTTGAGAGATTCATACTTGTGGACGAGGCGCAAGATCGTGCCGTCGCCGCCCATGGAGATCATGAATTTGATCTGTTTAGGATCAATGCTAGAAAGGGGAGTCGCGCCAATCAGGGGAGCGTCCTCATCTTCGGCAACCACGGTAGCCCCATTGCTCACTAAAAATTCACGCACACCGATGGCGAGGTTGCGAGATTGCCGATTGGTCGTGTTGGGAAAGAGGGCGATGATCATGGGGTCGTCCTTTGAAACTCTTGCATCATCGGTTTGTCATTCTCTAAGACAACATCGCCGGTCCGGTTTTTTAAGAGCACTTCGATCTTTTGCTCGGCTTCCGAGAGTTTTTTATTGCAGGAGACGATGAGCTGGTCCGCCTCTTCGTAGAGTTTGAGGGAGTCGTCGAGAGAGACCTTTCCGGAGTTCATCTTTTCGAGGATCTCTTCGAGTCTGGCGTAGGCTTGTTCAAAATTCATAGGACTTCCTTGACTTTGGCTGTCAGTTTACCGTCATGCATGAGGATGTTGAGGGTCTCTTCCGCGCGCACTTCCTTGGAGGACAGGATAGCGGAATAGGTGTTTTCTCGAAAGAGAATGCAATACCCTTTTGTCAGGACATTTTTTGGATCGAGCGCCTTGAGATGCCCCTGCAGGCGGGCGAGTTTTTCCTTGAGGAGCTGGACCTGTACGGAGGGCTTGAGAGCGAGCATCTGCTTTTTGAGCATCAGGAGGTGCATCTGTTTGTGCTGGAGGAGTGCCTTCATCCGGTGCTGAAGCTCGGTGATCAGCTCATCGCGCATCTGGTGGTATTTGCCCAAAATGGCATAGGGCGACGAGAGGAGCGGCTGGCGCTGGAGGCCGGTGAGTCGGACGCGGTGCTGCCTGATGAGACCTAGTGTCATTTGCTGGATCCGGCGGCGGCTTTGAGCCAAATGGTTGAGATGGACCTGCTTTTCGGCGATCACCATTTCGGCGGCGGCGGAGGGCGTGGGTGCGCGCAGGTCTGCCACATAGTCGGCGATGCAAAAATCGGTTTCGTGGCCGACCGCAGAGATGACCGGGATTTTTGAGTGGACGATTGCGGAGGCGACCACTTCTTCGTTGAACGCCCAAAGATCTTCGAGGGAGCCTCCGCCGCGCCCCACGATGAGGACATCGGCAAGCTCATAGCGGTTAAATTGTTCAATCGCCTGGGCGATTTCTTGAGCGGAGCCCTCGCCTTGGACCTTGACCGGGTTGAGGATCAGGCGGAACCCCGCAAATCGGCGCGAGAGGACGTGGATAATATCTTGGATCACGGCGCCGGTGGGGCTAGTGACGACGCCGATCGTCTTGGGAAATTTCGGCAGCGGCCGTTTGCGCTCTTTGGCGAACCAGCCTTTTTGTTCCAACTTAAGTTTTAACTCGTGGAGCTTGAGGAGAAGTTCGCCAAGGCCCATGTATTCGAGCTCGCGGACGAGAAACTGGTAATTGCCCCTTGGGACGTAGACGCTAATTTCTCCCTTCACGACCACCTGGTCGCCGTTTTTAAGCGGGCGGGTGAGGGTGCGTGCATTGCCTTTGAAGAGGACGGCCGATAGCTGGGCCTCGAGGTCTTTTAGCGTAAAGTAGAGGTGGCCCGAGGACTGCTCCTTGAGGTTGCTAATTTCTCCTTTAACGCAGACATAAGGGTACTTGCCCTCAAGCAATTTCTTGATGGAGTGGTTCAGCTCGGTCACTGTGAGGATTGGAATCATATATAGGAATACTTTATCGAACTTTTGCAATTAATGACTAGCTCCGATATCATGCCTCCTTATGTCACCACAAGAAATCATCGCCGGCAACTGGAAAATGCACAAGACTGCAGGCGAGGCTAAAAAATTTGTTAACGAGCTCGCGCCCAAGGTCAGAGGGTCGCGCGTGCTTCTCGCTGTCCCTTTTACAGCGCTGCAAGCTGCCCAAGGCACGGCGATCGAGATTGGGGCGCAGAACATGCACGATGCTCCCGAAGGGGCCTTCACCGGAGAGGTTTCTGCGGGGATGCTCTGGGATGCCGGCGCGACATTTGTGATTTTAGGCCACTCGGAGCGGCGCCACCTTTTTGGGGAGACGAACGGATTTATTCATCGCAAGGTGCTGCGCGCCATCGAAGAGGAGATCCAACCGCTTCTCTGCATCGGAGAGACCGAGGAAGAACGAGAGCACGGCAGAACGGCCGATGTGCTCAAGCGGCAGCTCGATGAGTGCTTAAAAGATGTCGACCTAGAACAAATTATTCTCGCTTACGAACCGGTGTGGGCGATTGGGACGGGAAAGGCGGCGACTCCGGAAATGATCGCGGAAGCCCATCACCTCTGCCGCACGCATATGGGCGCGCAGGGCAAGGGAGTATCGATCCTTTACGGAGGCTCGGTAAAACCGGAGACCATGAAACCTTTGATGCAGCAGCCCGATGTGAACGGAGTTCTTGTCGGCGGCGCCTCTTTAGATGCTGAGACATTTGCAAAGATTGTAAATTGGAGAAAATAACATGACGATACTGTTCTTTACCATGATTGGCTTTTTTGTTCTTCTTTGCGGCCTCTTGACGCTGGTGATCATGGTCCAAGAGAGCAAAAGCATGGGCCTCGGCGCCTCGTTTGGCGGAGATCCCGGAGAGTCGGTATTTGGGACCTCAACTGCCGCAGTGCTCAAAAAAATCACTGCTTACCTCGCCCTCACCTTTATGGTCGCTTGCGTCGTCCTTTCCCTCTGGTCTAAAACCATGGGAAGCCCCAGAACTAAAGTTGCGCCAACGATAGAAGAAGTTCAATAGCTATGAAGCTGCCTCTCACCTACTACGGCAATCCCGTCCTGCGCAAAAAATGCCTTCCTATTGAGGAGATCACCGACGAGATCCGCCAGCTCGCCCTCGACATGATCGACACAATGGATACGAATAACGGCATTGGCCTAGCCGCTCCCCAAGTGGGACGCTCGATTCGGCTCTTTGTGCTCCGCAACTATGTGCGCCTGCCTGATGGAAAGATCGGTTTTAGCGATCCCAAATATTATATCAACCCCAAACTCTCCGATGTCAGCGATGAGATCGTGCTGGGAGAAGAGGGATGCGTTTCCATCCCCGGTTTTCACGAAGATGTCCCGCGCCCCATTTCGGTCACGGTTGAGGCCCTCGATTTAGACGGGAAACCTTTCACAGAGCACCTCCGCGGCATTGACGCCCGGGTTGTTCTCCACGAGCATGACCACATCAACGGCGTTCTCTTCATCGACAGGCTCGACCCCGAGACCAAGCGTCGGATCGACCCGATTTTACGGGCCATCAAGAAAAAACACGCGCAATAATTTCGTTTATTTCATCAGGTGGATGTTGATCGTGAAGCGGTCGTCGTCTTCCGAGTGGGTATACCCAAATCTCAGCTGCCAGCTGCAGGTCAGCGGCGTATAGAAGTGGATGCTCTCCTCGTTGTAGCGCGGCTCGTTGGAGCGGCCCCATCCATGTTTGGAGCTGAACTGACAGATCCATTTAGGGGTGAGCCGCAGCCTGAGGCGCGTCAGCAGCGTATCCCTGCGATCTGAGAGGGGAGATTCTAAGAGTTCATCGATTGGGCGGGCCATATCGAGGAAGAAATTTTCATGGTCAGCCTTTCTCCAGTCATAGCTGCTGCGGTGACGAAATTCTGCGCTGAGCGCGACGTTTTCATTGATCGTCCAGCCCGCTCTAAAGTTTGAATAGTCGAGAACCTGCTCTTGGAAGTTCCAGCAGAGATTGGCATAAAAACTGAGGGAGGGGAGCTGCCAGGAGAGATCGAGGTAGCCCTTCGGAATCGTCCTGGTAAAGGTCTTATCGTCAAAAAAGGCGCGCGCGTAGACGTCGGCGTTAAATGCGGGCTTGTGGCGGTTAGAGAAAAAAGTATTGCGGAAGCCGAACTGCAGCTCGTCCATTTGCGCATAGCCGTCGTCGATGTAGAAGATGTAGTGCTGACTGTTCGGCGCCGTTGGCCGCGTATAGCCTTGGAAGGTGATGTAGGGTTCGACGAGGTGCTGCCAATTTTCGTAGGGGCGGTAAAATTGGGTGTTGGCGGTCAGCGCGTAGTTAAAGATCGCCTGGCCGATCGAGCGGTTTTGCGGGTTGTTGTTATAAAAAATGCCGATGAAACCGGCGGAAGGGGTCAGGGTCACATGTTTGATCGGGATCGGGCGGTAGAGGGTGTTTTTCGATTCCATCCGGATCGCATGGGTGTTGGGCAAAAACTCCGAAAGGCCTCTCATGTACTCATAGTCGAGGAATCCGGCGCTCATCGAGTTTTCAAAGAGGATGCCGCTTTTTCCCAGGTTGAACGGGCGCAGCCCCATCGTGACCATCGGCAGCTCTTGGTTGATGCTCTGGAAGTAGTTGATCTTGGGCTGGACATTGATGAATGCAAAACCGATATTTTCTTCATGGCTGAAGTGGAGGCGCGTGCGCAGGCGTGTATCGAGCTCAAAGTCGTCGCTTTTAAAATCGGACGGCATCTTGTTGTCGCTCAGCTTGTCGTAGGTGATATCGAGCTGTGTGCTCTTGTCACTATTTTCAACGTGGTAAAGCCCCTGGAGCCGATATCTTCTGTACCCATTTTCATCGGGGACTGTCTTATCGTACGCGCCGTAGGTCTTCGTCATGAAGACAGTTTTTTCATCCGGGGTGTGGTAGTCGGTCTCAATCGCGGCGCCGGGCCCTCGGGAAATCCGGTAGTCGAAGCGGAAAAAGACGCTAAAATCTTCCCAGGAGTAGACGCGGTAGCGCATGCTCAAGCGGGGCCCTAGGATCTTATCCCAAATGAGCTTGTAGCGGATCGGGGGAGCCTTAAAGGAGCTCAGGTTGGCCTTGAACGAGGGGAGCCAGAAGATCGGCACCTTAAAAAAACGGAGGGTGATGGCTCCCGCCGACAATAGATGCTCATCGGAAATCGAAATATGGCTAGTGTGGATATCCCAAGTATTTTCCTGGCTCTCACAGGTGGTGATGTAGGCGTTGTAGAGCGCGTAGCTCCCATCCTCTTTCAGCTCGATTTTGTCGCCGCCGAGGAACCAATAGTCGGTAAAGGTCTTTCCATCGAGCAGCGTCCCGGTATTGGAAGCAAAATCATACTCGAGTTTTGATCCCACAAAAACACGGTCCCAGTAGACCATCATCAGATCGCCTTCAGCGATGATCTTTTTGATCTGCTTGCCGTTTTCGGTCTTATTGATGTACTGGATCTTTTGCGCCTGGATCCGCAGCCCTTCGGAGGTGACGATGCCTCCTTGGTCAGTCGAGATCGCCCCATTGACAAAGATGGGGTCTTTGAGGTTCACCTCAAAGTCCTTGGCATCCTCGGCTTCTCCGCGCCAGCAAGCCAGGAGAAATAGAGGGAAGAAAAGTTTTTTTGCGATCGACATAGCAGTAACTATAGAGGAAGGGGGGATTAATGCTCCAGTTCGAGATTGGCCTCCAGTGTAATACCTAACTTTTTTCTTGTCGGGATTACAACTTGTCCCTATTGTTTTTATACTTAACTAGGAGTTGTGCGTGCGTAAAATCTTTCTAACACTGGGCGTGATCGCTTGGGGTTCTCTCTCCTCTTCCACGAGCGTATCCGATTGCGACAGCTATCGGAGCTTTTGTCTGAGCGCAGCAAGTAATCCTAAGGAGTTTCAGAATTTTAAGCAAAATCCGGCTTACACCCGAATATTAGAACATCTGTCCAGAGAAGAAGGGCAGCGGTATCTTGATTACATTCGCAATTACTATCCTCATCTGCTTGAAGATTTTAAAAAATTTCAAGAGAATGACCTTTTGGGATCACCCCTCATATTCAACTATCCCGCCATTGGAATGACCGGACCGACCACCTTAAGATATGTCAAAGTCTTAGGGGATATTGAGTCGCTATTTGGAAATTTAACTGGCAAGAAGATCGTAGAGATCGGAGGCGGTTATGGAGGACAGTGTTTGGTGATTTCGAAGGCCTACCATTTTGATAAGTATCGCATTGTAGATCTGCCGGAGCCCCTGATGCTGGCTAAGAAATATCTAAATAGTCACTACACATCCAATTTTGAATGTGTAAATCCGAGTGATCTACGCGGGGAAGAAAGTTGCGATATTGTCATCAGCAATTATGCGTTTTCTGAATGCAATCGCTCCGTTCAGCTGGAGTATTTAGAAAAAATTATAAAATATGCCAAACATGGCTACTTCACCCTAAATTTTCTCGATTCGGCCACGCAATACGGCCGGATGCCGTTGAAAGAATTAGTCTCCATTCTCACTTCATATGGGTTCAATCCGCGCATTTTTCCGGAAACGCCCCCATTTTCCCCAGATTGCGTCCTTTTGGTCTGGTAGAAATTAATACCGTTCGCAAAAAATAAAGACATAAATTGCGGGCGCTTTTACCTGCGGGCCTTCGCCTTCACTCAGGCCAACTTATTCAAGTTGGTCCCTCGCTCCAGGCGTTGGTCCTCAGCAAAACTCGCTGCCCAATTTATGTCGTTATTTTTTGCGAATGGTATAAGCCTAAAATTTCCTTGTAGTATTTTCAAAACAGTTCCATCATACTGACTTTTCAAACTAACCTGGGGAGTCGTATGAGCACAACTGTTTCTGCTGCCGGCAATTCTATGCTACCGCCCGTCTTTCCTAAAGAAGGCTACGACACGCGCCCCAAGGTCGCAACTAGAACAAATGCCCAGCTCATAGGCTGGCTCATGATGGTCTCCTACCACAGCCAAAGCGCCAGCGCAGAAAGTTTGGCATCCCTTCAAGAACTTGCAGACGCGATCCCTTCAGAAACAGACGACTTTCCCCAGTTACACCAAGTCATCGATGCGATTCGAGCTTTCGCTCAAACCAAGATCTACGATCCCCTCCTTGAGGGAAAGGCTTCCGCAGCGCTCAGCTTGTTAAAAAGCGACGTCAAAGTACTCTAAGATAAGATCGCGCGTTTTTACCAGGTGCTGGGTCGTGTGCGCACTGGATATGAACGCCACTTCATAAGCACAGGGTGGAAATAAGACGCCGCGCGCAAAGAGATACTGGAAAAAATCTTTAAACCGCTCTTCATCTAGCTTTTCCTTCTTCGCGACAGAGTTCATCCCAAAGAAAAGAGTGAACATCGAGCCCGCCGCTTGAAGACAAGCGGGAAGGCCGCGGCGCGCGATCTCTTCCTGGATCGGGAGCACGAGAAGGTCAGCTTTTGCCTGAAGTTTTTCGTAGAAGCCCTCTTTCTCAATTTCGAGAAGGGTCGCAAATCCGGCCCGCATCGCCACTGGGTTGCCCGAAAGGGTCCCCGCTTGAAACACGCTTCCTAAAGGCGCAAGACAGTCCATGATCTCTTGTCTTCCCCCAAAAGCCGCTGCGGGAAATCCGCCGCCGATGATCTTGCCAAAGCAGGAGAGGTCGGGCATAATTCCATATAGACCTTGAGCCCCTTCCAATCCCACACGAAATCCGCTGATCACTTCATCAAAAATGAGAAGCGCTCCGATCTTTTGTGTTTCGACGCGCAGCATCTCCAAAAATTCGAGAGTCGCTGGGACAAGGCCCATGTTGCCTGCGATCGGCTCGATCACCACGGCGGCGAGGTCGGGAGTTTTGCGGAAAAATTCTTGGGCTGCGGCGATGTCATTGTAGGGAAGGACAAGCGCTTCGTGCATAAGCACATCGGAATGGCCGTGGTAGTTCCCTTCAAATTTCATAATCTTTGTCCGCTTCGTAAATCCTTTGGCTAGACGCACAGCGCTCATCACCGCTTCCGTTCCGGAGGAGACAAAGCGGATCTTGTCCACATGGGGAAGATGGCGCAGGAGCCTTTCGGCGAAAATCGCCTCGATCGGAGTGGTGGCCCCATACGAGGTACCGCGCTTCATCTGGTCGGCTACCGCATCCAAAACAGAAGAGGGCGCATGGCCTAAAATCAACGCGCCCCAGCTGCCGCAATAATCGATGTAGGCGTTGCCGTCGACATCGGTGATGAGGTCTCCTTTTCCATAATCTACGACGATCGGGAGCATGCCCACGTGTTTGAACGCGCGAACCGGGGAGTTGACGCCGCCCGGAGTGACGGAGCAGGCGGACGCGTAAATAAGCTGGCTATTGGGTCTTTGACCGACGAGGGGGGCTGAGTGTGTTTTGCATGCCATTTTGGCCTCCAAATTTGCCATGATGTTATGAAAATAATAAGTACGTATGCAAGGAAATTCCTCAATCGGGCACAATAGAAAGCATGCCCCGATTTTTTTTCTTTTTATTCCTCCTCGCCTTTCCTCTCTATGCGTTTGCTGCAGGGATCCCCTATCGCGTAGATTTTGAAGGGTTGGATGATGGGCCTGCCTTAAGGATGATCAAATCGGTCTCGGAACTGACGGGGCTCAAAAAACATGCGCCCCCCTCGATCCACGCGTTGAGGTACCGCGCAGAATCAGACATCCCCGACATCATCAAAGTGCTCCACGCCTACGGCTATTACGAGGCCTCGGTGTCGATGCGGGTGGAGGAGACCTTCAAGATCGCCGTGGTCACGGTGTTCATCCGCCCCGGCCCTGTCTACAGGCTAGAAAATTATCAGATCAATCTTTCCTATCAAGACAGCCGGATCATTTGCGATCAGATCCAATTGCAAAATATTGGGCTCAATTTAGGCAAGCCTGCCGTCGCAGAGAACCTGCTCTCTGCCGAAGGGATGCTCATCCAGCTCCTCTCCGAATATGGCTACCCGCTCGCCAAAGTTGAAAAACGGGAAGTGATCGCCAACGGAAAAACAAAACAGGTATCGGTCCTCCTCGACGTGGAGACGGGGCCGCTCTCCCGCTTTGGGCAGGTCCGGTATGAGGGGCAAACGCAGGTCAAGCCCCAGTACATGGGGAAAAAAGTGGTCTGGTGCGAAGGGGAGATCTACAACAGTCAGCTCGTCGAATGTTCGCAACAATCCCTCCTCGATACAGGGCTCTTCAGTTCGGTGTTGATCACGCACGATGACGCTTTGGGCGAAAACGGCGAAATGCCGATGAGGATCGATGTGACGGAGACCAAACACCGCAGCGTGAATATCGGAGCCAGCTATCAAACATTCTGGGGCTTTGGACTTGGCTTTGGATGGGAGAACCGCAATATCCATGGCCTCGGAAGAAAACTGAGCATCCAAGGCGATGTGACAAAAAACAGCCATACGGGACTCGCCGCCTACGTCGTTCCCGATTTTAGAAAGCCAGGCGAAGATTTTGTGACGCAGGCTGCCGCAATGCACGCAGCTGTCGATCCCTCCTACAGCATGCGCTCCTACAGCGCGATAAGCCGGGTCGAGAAAAAATTCAAGCAGGGGTTCCGGGCGGCGCTCGGCGGCAGGCTCGAGAAGCTCTACGTGACCGCGAGCGTGCACAACGGCGAATTTTTACTCGCGGAAGCGCCGCTCTATTTTCGTTGGACGACCGCCAACAATCTCCTCAACCCAACCGAAGGGTGGACGATCGAATATACGCTCACTCCTTCGGTCAATCTGAACGCTCCCAAGGGCTACTACCTCAGCCAAGCGCTCACACAAAATTACTATTATGCCGTCGATCCCGATCAGATCTTAGTTCTCGCCCAAAAACTCACCCTCGGCTCGATCGTCTACCAATCGTTCGACGCGGTCCCGGTCTCCAAGCGATTTTTTGGCGGCTCGGAAGATGACCTGCGCGGCTATCGGTTCCAGACGGTGAGCCCTCTTTTCGAGGATCGAAAGCCGATCGGAGGGGGTTCTGCGATTTATTACACGCTCGAAACGCGCATCCGCCTCTCAAAAAGTATCGGATTCGTCCCCTTCTTTGATATCGGGCAAGTGTATCAAACCGAGTTTCCAAAATTTGATGGAAAATGGCTCAAATCGGTCGGAATTGGATTGCGCTACTTCTCCTTCCTCGGCCCTTTGCGCCTCGACGTCGGCTTTCCGCTAAACAAACGGAAACATATCGACGACAACTATAGAACTTTAATCAGCATTGGACAAACTTTTTAGGAAAAATATATGGGAAAACTCTTTAAGTTCCTCACATCTCTCCTGATCACCGTACTCCTGCTGTCCTGCTTGATCTTGGCGATTGTACAAACTCCTTTTGGCAAAGATACGATCACCCTATGGATTATTGAAACGGGAAAACAAGAAGGGATCGAAATCTCCATCGGCTCCCTCGATGGGCACATTCCGTTCAAGTGGGAGCTCTCCGACATCCACATCCGATTGAACGAGACCGACACCCTCGACATTGATAAGGCCAAGATGCGCATCTCCTTCTTTCCTCTGCTCTACAAACGGTTATCGATCAGCTATCTCGACATCCACCACGCCACCTACTGTTTTGCAGAAAAAGAGCTCCCCGAAAATACTTTTAACCCTATATCACTCCCCTTGACTGCCAGGCTCAAATCGTTCTCAATCGACAAGCTCGACATCACCAATCTTACCGAAGAGCTCTCGAATACGTTTGCGGTCGAAGGCAGCGGCTACGCCGCCAAAGAGTACTCCGAAGCCTCGCTCAAACTGCGGGTGCGCACAAAAAACACCAGCGCTTCCATTTTCCTCGATCTCGAAGAGGCGCTCACGATCAATTGCGCGATCGATGGAGAGCTCTCGGAGCTCGCCAAACCGTTCTTCGCTTTGGGTTTTGAAAGCACACTGGACGTGCAGGCCACCTTGAAAGGGCCGCGCGCTCCCAACGCTCCGCTGAAAGGACAAATTTTGGGTTTCATCAACCGCCTAGAGGTCCCTCACCTGCGCGCCGTCGATCAAAAGTGGAAAATCGCCTCTTCGTTTACGATCGCAGAGAACCGCTCGGTCCACATTTCCGATTTGTTTGTCGAAAGTCCCCTCCTCTCCTGCAAAGCGAGCGGAAAGATCTCTTCCCACCAAGAACTGGAAAATGGGACCTTCTTTCTGAACATCCCTAAACTGGCGCGATTTAATGAGGATGCAGGCATCCCGCTGAAAGGTTCTTTGCAGGTCCACGCCGACTACTCGCCCACCGAAGCCCGTTGGGACCTCGTCACCCAAGATGTTAAGATCGGCGACTTCTCCTACCCCAATGCGACGGGCACTCTCAATGCCAAAAAAATAGAAGGGCAGTGGGAAGGAGCTTTGTCCCTCAATGCAAACAATGAAGAGCTTCCTTTAACGGCCACCAGCACCTTCACTGCTATTATGCCCCACCAGTTGCGCATTGAAAATCTGCAAATCTCCTCTCAAGAGGCCTCGCTCACAGGAGAACTCTGGATCAATACAGAATTTCCCGGATTGGAAGGGACACTCGTCGCCCGCATCCCTCAACTCAGCCACTTCCACAGCGCCTACAAAGGCAGTTTAGGCGGCACAGTGACCTTCTCCGACAAAGACCATGTGGACATGAGAATGAGCTTAAGCTATTTTCAATACCTCGATATGGCCATCCGCGATCTCTCCCTGAATGTAAAATTGGCCTCCCTCTTTGAATGCCCGCAAGGTTCGGTTGATTTTGAAGCTGGCGGCGTCCGCTACCATGAGCTCGACTTAAGCACATGCGCCTTCAAAACCCATTGGAACCAAGATCGCTGGCCCTTTGAGGTCCACCTACAAGGGCTTTGGAAAGATGGCCTCGAGCTGCACAGCGCCGGTTCATGGACCTACAGCGACCAAGTCTTTGGCGCAAACCTCCATGAATTTACCGGATTCATGCTCAAAAAGGCCTTCGTTCTAAAAAAGCCGTGCTCCATCACACGGTCTGAAAATCTTTTTTCGATCAACAATTGCGCCATGAGCGTCGGCAACGGAACGCTCACGGGCAATCTCTCCATCAACGAAAAGTCGGCCAAGATGGAGGTGTCCGCCGTCCGATTCCCTTTGGAATACCTCATGGTCCTAGAGCCCCACTTTACACTGCAAGGCAACGCCTCTTTTGATGTCGCCTTTGAAGACCATCAGGGCCGCCTATCGCTCTGGCTCGAAGGCGCCGACGTGTACCAATTCGGGAAGACCGTTCCTCTCAAAGCGAAAGGATCTATCCAAGCCCACCTCGATCGGCAAATGCTGCAGATCCATGCCCACATCGCTGCGTCCGATCAGCAATTTTTCGAAGTGGCCGCCTCCCTCCCCATCGATGATTCTCTCCACCCGCTCCGCTGGAAAATCGATGAGGACAAACCCCTCTCTTGCGAAGTGACCATGGAAGGAAAGCTCGAAGAAATTTTCGACTTCATCAACATCGGAAGCCACCGCGCCAGCGGCTTCCTCTCCGCGCGCCTGCTCCTCTCGAACACCCTACGCTCTCCTTTGCTGAAGGGAGAGATGGAACTTCAAGCCGGCACCTACGAGAACGATTACACCGGCACCCAAGTCAAAGAGATCCAAGGGCGCGTCGTCGCTGAAGGCAAAGAGCTCACCCTCACCTCCTTCTCCGGCAAAGACCACCACCGCGGATCTCTCACCGCCGAAGGAAAGCTCTACCTAATTCCCAAAGAAAATTTCCCTTATAGGATCGAAGGGCATCTCGAAGAGCTCAACGTCCTCAATTTTGACACCATCACCAGCAATTTTACCGGGCCCATCACGGTCACCGGAACTTCAGAATCGGCCCTTGCCAAAGGAGACCTTGTCGTCTCAAAAGCGGAAATGAAAATCCCCGATGAGCTGATCGTCGACATTCCCGTGATCCCCATTACCTTCATCCATCAGCCCGCCAATCTCAAATACGCCCTCATCAATCCCCTCCCCACCTTCCCCTTCCACCTCGACCTCAATCTCGATGTGCCAGGAAAAGTGGAAGTGCGCGGCCGCGGGCTCACCTCCGAATGGCAAGGCGCCATCCACCTCACAGGGACAAACGTCAACTTCGCCGCCAGCGGCAACCTGACACTCGTCAAAGGTGAATACCTCTTTTCAGGCAAGACCTTCAAACTCACCGAGGGAGAAATTTCAATATCCGACAAACCGACCCAAAGCGCCTACCTAAAGCTCAGCGGCACACTAGAACTTCCGCGGATGACCGTCATCGCACTCTTGCGCGGCCCGCTCACCTCGCCGCAGCTCACCTTTCAATCGACTCCTGCGCTGCCGACAAGCACCGTCCTTTCCTATATCCTGTTCAACAAGGACATCTCGGAGATTTCCCAAGGGGAAGCGATCCACCTCGCTCAAGTCCTCATCAGCCTCTCCGGCGGCACCGGCCCCGATGTTCTCGAGGCTATCCGAAAAAGCATTGGCGTCGACCGCCTCAACATCGTCTCCTCGCAAACCGATATCAGCAAAGTTTCCGTCCAGATCGGCAAATACCTGACAAAAGGCGTGATGGTCACCCTCTCGCAAGGGATCGACAGCAGCAACGTGATTGTCGAAGTGGAGCTCAAAAAAGGGTTTATCCTCCAAGCCGAGACCCAAGATGAAGGAGAAGGTAAGTTCACTCTGAAATGGAATAAGAACTACTAGGGAGTGTACCTAAAGGGTATTTATACCATGCTTTTATTGGTCTTTTATGCTACATTGACACGAATGCCCAAAATCTATCCGTTTAGAAAGGGGCGTGATACAAAAAAGGAGGGTTGATGGCGCTTAATTTTAAGGGTTCTACAGGTCCAACGATTGGCGTAGAAATCGAACTGCAGATATTAAATCCGTCAACCTTTGATTTGACACCGCAGGCAGAGCGAGTGATATCCCTATGCAAACTACAAGGGCTCTCTCGCGTTAAAGCTGAAGTTCACCAATCCATGATCGAGGTAGATTCAGAGATCTCAGTGGACGTCAAAGAATGTCGAAGTTTTTTAGAAGACCGAATGATCAGACTGAACGAAATTGCCGAAAGCCTCGAACTAAAAATTGGAGTCACAGGCACCCACCCCTTTCAAAAATGGCGAGACAGCCTGATCTCCAAGGGTAACCGATATCTCTACCTGCATGAAAAATTCCAATGGCTTATCCAAAGAATGAATATTTACGCTTTACACGTACATATTGGCGTTCCCACAGGAGACCGTGCTTTTGCCATATCCAATGCCATGGTCCGCTATTTACCTCACCTACTTGCTCTGTCCGCAAATTCCCCTTTCTGGCAAGGGATAGACACTGGAATGCAGTCTAGCAGGGTCAATATTATGGAATCTTTCCCTTTTGCAGGTTTGCCTCCAATTATTAATTCCTGGAAAGAATTTGAATACTACTATGACACCCTATACAAGACCGGCATCATTCGTTCCCTAAAAGACCTCTATTGGTATATACGTCCAAATGTATCTTTTGGAACAATTGAGTTCCGCATTTGCGATGCTACGTCTACCCTTTCGGAAAATATGGCCATCGTCGCCTTTATACAAACACTCACCGCCTCGGTCAACCAGCAGCTGGACGACGGCGGCCTCCAAGACCCATGGACACAGGAGCATTTGTGGATCGCTCCGGAAAACCAATGGATCGCAGCGCGAGACGGTCTGGAAGGAATGATCATCACCGATCTTCAAGGAACGCGGCGAAAAATTTCAGATGAAATTTCGACCCTGATAGAAAAACTGTCTCCTCTAGCAAAAACACTTAATTGTTATGAAGAACTACAAACCCTATCTACTATTATCGAAAAAGGAAATGGGTCCAAGCGTCAACGATTAGCCTATCAAGAAACCGGTTCATTGCAAGAAGTTGTCAACTTAGCCCAACAAGAGTACGTGCGAGATCTTCAAAAAAACATCCCAGTCTTTCAAGGTTCATAGGATGCATCAACTCTACCAACTCCTACCCGAAAGGACTCTCCACACGATCCAAGAGCTTGAAAACCGCCTCCAATTCAACTATTTACCCGTGAACGCCTTTGAAAGCCCTGAAGAGGAGCAGCTCATCCGCGAGAAAGGGCTCGCCAAGTTGCTTAGCAATGAGATCTCGAAAGAAGCCCTCGAGCTCGGGGCACTCTACAGCAAGCAGATCGCGGCCGGGTACATTCCTGCAGTGTCCGTCGTCTGGGTCAACGAACAGGTTGGTTATGGCCTTCTAGCTGAGGAAGATATCGCCGCGGGAAGCTACTGCGGCAGCTACACCGGCATCGTCCGCAAAAATGAGCGGAGGTATTTTCAACCGCCGAACGACTATTGCTACGAGTATCCCGTTCCCGACGAGATTGGGCGCAGCTATGTGATTGACGCCACCTCAGGCCACCTCACCCGTTTCATCAACCACAGCGCAACCCCAAACCTGAAACCCGTCCACGTTTTTCACGACGGCTACTACCACCTCATTTTCCTCGCCCTATGCGACATCAAAAAAGGGACCCAGCTCAGCTACCACTACGGCAATAATTATTGGGTGATCCGCGATCCTCCTTCACCGTTGTAGCGATTGTAACCACTTATACCATTCGCAAAAAATAAAGACATAAATTGCGGGCGCTTTTACCTGCGGGCCTTCGCCTTCACTCAGGCCAACTTATTCAAGTTGGTCCCTCGCTACAGGCGTTGGTCCTCGGCAAAACTCGCTGCCCAATTTATGTCTTTATTTTTTGCGAATGGTATTAGATTTTCTTCTTTAGAAATATCGTGCTTCTATGACATAATTTTTCTTTCTATTTTTACAAGGAAATTTGTGCTATGAGTTTACACTTAGACCATACACGAGCCACTGATAGGAGCCATTCCATAGAGCAAATGCTCACCACACACGCTACTCGGGCCGGCATCTCTGAAACCCCCTCTTCCTTGAGCTGTTTATCTTGTTCAAGTGATTCGATTATCACTCAGATATGGACAACGATTTCTTCTTTTTTCTCCTCTCTGCTGGACATGGTTGACTGGGTGGTGCTATAGCCAAGAAACTGTTGTAAATTCAAGAGAGCTATCAGACCAACAACGCTTTCTTAGAGCGATTGATCTCAACCCAAATGACTTTGCGGCCTATGGTAATCTTGCTGCCACCCTTCCCGCCAATGAAAGCATTCAACTCTTGAACAGTACGACCATGACAAAGCAGGACCTTAATCGGACAGCAATTGATCTCAATACAAACAACCCTTGATGGTGTGCTTTAACATGAACATGTGGGCTATGGCCTCATAAAGGGCCCGGCTCAACTATACAGCCGTCGGCCTGAAACTTTGATTTTGGGCTCAAGCGAGACAAAAGCCAATCGAAGCGGATCATATCCTTGGCACAACGCGTATGGCCCAATCGAGTGCAACTGGCGTTGTTGACGGAAATCTTAACGTTTTCGGCGTCGAGAACCTGATGATCGCGGACCGAAGAGTATTGCCCTATTCACCCGATGGGAATACCTGCTATGCCGCATATTTGATCGGCCTGAGGGCAGCTACCATTTTGGGTGTCCTTGTCCCTCCTGCCCTTTAAGTTTGGACTTATTGGCCGTGGTTCGCAAACGTGGCGGACCATGAACCTATCCCAGTATTTGAAAATGTTGATTTTTGAAAGATTTTTTCACAGATTTTGGAGCCGCTTTGCAGGACATACTTGGATAGTAGACCAAGCAGTGGCTCTAAAAGATGTGGAAAAAGAATCAAAAAGCATATTTTTCGAATAATGGAATAGGTTCCTGCTTGGAGCTTTTGCGATAAACCTTTATTCTATGAACTTATGATCTCTGGTATATTATTTATCATCGCAGCCTGTTTATGCTGGGGGGCGATCTTTGTGATTCCCAACTATTTAGTTGGATTCGGCGCTCTGGAAATTGCTCTGGGCCGCTACTTCTTTTTTGGACTGGTCTCCCTCGCCGCCCTTCTAGCCGCTAAACGGCACCTCTTTCAAAGACAATATTGGCACTTTTGGCTCAAGTCCATCTGGTATGCCTTTCTCTCCACCATCGGATGCTACACCGGCGTCGTCTATTGCATCCTCTATGCGAATTCCGCCGTTACCGCCCTCATCTTTGGGATGAGCCCCATCACGATAGCCCTCTGCGGCAACTGGGTAAAAAAAGAGTATGGGTTCAAAGGATTTACATTCCCCATCTCTCTCATGCTTATCGGTATCGTTCTCGTCAACCTCGACGCCTTTCAGATGAAGGGTGCCTCGCTCCCCTCTTACTGCTTGGGGCTGGCCGCCGGTGTTCTATCGCTGGCCTCCTGGACAGCCTATACCATAGCCAACTTTCACTTCATGGACAAATACATCAAAAGCTCCCCCTCAGAGACCACTCTGACAAACAACGATTGGGTGATCATGACAGGGGTGGCAACGCTGTTTCTCGTGTTCATTTTTGCTTGTATTTTTACCGACGTTTCCCGTTTTTTCATCCCCTCAAAAGAGCTGACCACTTTTCTTTTGGGCAGCTTAGTCCAAGGAACGATCTGCACCTGGCTCGCCTTCTTCCTCTGGAATTCGGGCAACTTGCGCCTCCCGATCGCCCTCGCAGGACAGCTCACCATTTTTGAGATGATCTTCAGCCTGATCTTCGTCTACCTATGCGAGCAGCGCTGGCCCCTCCCGCTTGAAATCTCAGGCATGCTGCTGATGACATTCGGAGTCCTTGCCGCCTTTAAAACCCTGAAAAAAGCTTCATTTTCATAGGAGAAAAAGCGCTGTTTTTTGCTCAAAAAATCAAAAAATACCGTGCAAAAGTGTAAGAAGCGATTTTACCGAAAATTGGGGCTTTGGCGTAACGCGCACAGGGTCAAACGTTAAATTTTTTGCTATAAATCTTAGGTTATATTTTAATTCTATAAAACAAGGCGGTCTGTTATTCTGTCAGTATCGCCCTAAATGGGACTTTTGCAAATGAGCAACTTCCAATATTTAGGCAAAACTTAGGAGTCAAATCATGCCAGCCATTGTTGATACATACGGAGCCTTCGAAACCCACGTGAATAACAAGATTTCAGGGTTTACCGACAAGATGGGCGGATATACAGAAAATATGGACACCATCGTCAAGCTCCTTCAGATGTTAAGAGATGACCACGTCGCAGGCGCTGTGGATTATGCGACCCAGCCGACCAAGCAGGCCCTCATCGATAAACTCTACGAGATCGCCCCCCACCTTTTGCGCGAAGACCAAGCAGCTAACGGCGACCGCTACCGCTGGTCCTCAGAGCAGTGTGAAACTCTCATCGACAATATGAGCCACGAACGGGAGCGGATCCACCCCCTGATCAACCAAATGATGTCCCAAATCACCCAGGCCTACCAAGAGCGCAACCAGGTGACCGATATTGTGGGAGAGATCCTTAAAGAGATGAGAGAGGCCGTGCGCGCCTTCCTCAACAGGATTGGGCATTAGACCTCTTTCGCAACCTGCTTTGCTTGAAAAAATCGGAGATTTTTCCGCCGATTTTTAGAAACTGCTTGCAGTTTCGGATCAAACGAGAGAGGCGACTCTGAAGAGTCGATGAAAGAGAGCGATAAAAATCCGCGGGAAAAGAACGGTTTTGGCAAGTAAATGAGGTTACAAAAGAGGTCTATAAATTATGGTAGATGCCATTAGTGCGATATCAGCCATTGAACGCGTGGGAAGAATTGAGAACGATATGAATCGCACAGATCCCACCTACCGTTTTTTTGAAGCGCTTCTCAAGTTGGAGAGCACGGCCGATGGCATGATGCAGTTCCAAATGAAGCAGCTCGAGGATGTCCAGGAAGAATTTAAAGCCCTGGCCGCTGAGAGGCTCAAAAGAGGAGAAGAAGCTTTAGATCAACAGCACATAGCGGACAGCTGGTCGCTTCTCCACAAAGCGTGGACGACGATTATTTCTGCGGTGTCGACAGTTTTAGGCATCTCTGTAATGGCCACGCCCGGCGGCATGCTTGTCGGAGGCGCGATGGTCTCTTCGGGGGTCCTCGGCATCAGCAATCTAGCCGCGAGAGAAACAGGGGCTTGGAATTGGGTTGCTAAGCAACTGGCCTCAGACAATCAAGATGCGCAGAGAAGACTCGCCGAATGGCTTCCCGCCGCGGTCGATATCTCGACGAGCGTGATCGGCCTTTTAGGCACAAGCTCAGCGGTTTTAGAGCAAACGCTCAACCTCTCAGTAGGAACTGTCCGCGCAGCGCGGACCGCCGGCTATTTCGGACAGGGGCTAGCCTCTGTCGCTAAAGGTTCTTATGAGTCGGAGGCGCGCATGATCCAGGCGGACCTCATGGAGCTCACCGGTAAGGTCGATGTGAACCGGCACGACCTCGAAAGGGTCACACAAAGAATTGAAAGATTTAGCGAGCAGCTGGCTGCAGCGCAGACCCAAGCCTCGCAGGTAGTTAAACTAGCGATGAAAAAAGTAAAGTTTTAGGAGAACATTATGTCAAATGCTGTCATGCACAAATTACAAGAACTCGTCTCTAAGTATACAGCTCTATGTCCCGAAGCAGATCGCCAAATGCATAAAACGACCCAAGAGCGGGTGCGTCAATTCACCGATCTGACGGAAAAACAAGCCACAGCTACAAGAAACCAAGGTTATACCGGCTTCGTCTCTGCCGGCCTCGGATTCGCAGGGACTGTCGCAGCGAGCGCGTGGGGCTACAACAACCTCGCAAAACCGATCGGAACCGTTTGTTCTCAATTCGGCAACGTCTTCTCTTCCGGCTACGAAGCCGAAAAGACACGTCTTGGCGGAAGAGCGGGTTTGATCCAAAACCACTTCCTGCCAGAAGGCAAACAGGCACTGGAGAAGAGCCACCAGTTCATCCAAGGGCTCATGTCTACCTTGTCGCGCCTTCAAGAGCAGAGCGGGCGCAGCTTCGTCGCTCACTAAGATTTTTTTTGCAATGTTCTCATCTATTGACCACAGGGCCTCCTCCCTGTGGTTTTTTTGATTTATTGACCGCAAAATAGGCGCACTTTATGGTGGCGCTTGTGGCTAAAGAACTAAATTTTGATCTCAAGCGGGGCATTCTCTATGTGCTCCTCGCCTGGCTTTTTTTCACCCTGATGACGACCCTTGCGAAGATCACGTCTGCGCACACCACCACCCCGATGATCATCCTCTTCCAAAACGGGATCAGCCTTCTGCTTATCCTGCCGTGGATGCGCAAAGGAGACTTTAAAACAGACCACAAGGGCTTGATGCTGGCCCGGGCGCTCTTCGGCCTTGCCAACTTCGCCCTCCTCCTCTTTGCCGTCGAATACACCTCGCTCGTTGACGCGATGCTGCTCTGCAACGCAGCCCCAATCTTTATCCCTCTTATCGACTGGATCTGGAGGCGCTCGCCGATCAATACTAAACTCTGGCCGGGCATTCTCTTGGGCTTTCTCGGGATCCTCTTGATCCTAAAACCCCATGTGGAGCTGAACGCAGGAGGTCTGTTTGGTATCGCTTCGGGGATCTGCCTCGCTGTCTCCATGCTCTGCGTCCGCAGACTTTCCCATAGCGATGATACGAAGACCATTCTTTTTTATTACTATGCGATCGCCACTGTATGCGCGTTCATCTGGAGCCTTTTTTATTGGCAGCTGCCCTCCGCCTCAATCCTGATCAATCTGATCGGCATCGGGTGCCTCTCGGCCATGGGACAATATCTCTTCAATAAGTCATTCACGTTTGCTAAAGCGGTCAACCTCGGGCCGTTCAACTATTCGGCTGTGGTCTATTCTGTGCTCACCCAGTGGTATTTGTGGGCCGCCGTCCCCGGATGGATCGCCTTCATCGGCATCCTTGCTGTTTGTGCGGGAGGAATATTTACTGTTCTCTTCAGCAAACCTTCCAAATAAATCACTCCTGTAATTTGGGAATGTCAAAATTTTAATCGATAAAATCGACAATTGCGACTAAAATAGCTATCGAAAAGAGAGGTTGTGCGATGTCTGATGACGCAGAGGGTCCATCCCTTCTCCAAGAATCTACTAGTCTAATCCTAGATTTTGTTCCCGTTATAGGAAGCGGAAAGTCTGTCATGGAACTGATTAGCGGCAAGGATGTCATTACAGGACAAGAGGTTAACCGTTGGCTTGCTGGAGGAGGGATAATCCTTGGGATTATACCCTTTGGGAAAATTCTCACTAAGGGCGCAAAAGCTGCCAAGATGGCAAAAGCCGTAGGGACAAAAATCGCTTACGGCAGCCACGCCAAACAAGCGCTCATTAAAAAAATGGAAAAAATTGTGCCAACAGGTGCAAAGGAAGTCGAGCGCAGTTTTATCCTCCAAGAGATCAAAGCCACCGTGCGCCCAGATGCACTGAAAACAAAACTTCCCAATCCGCTCGATCTTAAATCTGATTTGACCCTCGTGCAAGAGTCCCCAGCTCGGCTTCTATTCGGCGGCCACGCGGTCCAAAAACACTGGATTTCCGGGGGTAAAAAAGATCTATTCGAACATTTGTCGCAAGCAGAGCAGAAGAAATTGCAATCAGGGCTCTCCGAGGCTGACGATGTTTTCGCGTATTTGCAACAGATACTGACAGACCCGAAAACGATTAAGATAAGGCTTCCTGACGGCAAACGGGTCGGTTTTGCAAACAACGAGAAAAAAGTACTTGTGATCCATAATTCCGACCGCGCCGGCACTTTTTATTACGAACCTAAACCGATACAGGCCTTGAAAAAGCTATACGAGAATCAAGCAGGGCGTTTGCTGACCTCAGAAAATATCGCCAAAGCGGCCAAGCGCGCGGAGAACGCCTTATATCAGGCGGAACAACATGCTGTCGAAGAGCTCTCTACTGCTGTGCAAAACGGGGTAGCTGAAGCATATAAACACAGCAGCTTTTGGACCCGGCGCATGCATTTCAATGGGAATAGGGTATACCAAAGAAATGACTGGATCGACCCGTTACGGCTGTCTGATAAAGGGGAAACTAGTTTGCAACTGATGCGAAAAGGAAGGGCCCCTCTTGGTCCCGATGCCAAGCCCATTGAGCTTCACCATGTCCTCCAGATGGGAAAAGAAGCCATTGCAGAAGTTACTCAGGCCTTCCATAAAAAAAACTCCAAGATCATCCATATCAACCAGCCCGCAAACAAGTTTCCTAGCGGCATTGATAGGTCGACATTTGACGCATGGAAAAAAAGGTATTGGATGCATAGGGCCAAAGATTTTGAATTAGGGCACGGACACGGCTCAATGCCGCCCCCCTCTCTTCATCTGGAACCTCCGCCCACCCTTCACTAGTAGATAAAAAGCTTTTCCCATCATCCACCTTTCCTCTTGACCAGTCATTGACAAGAAAAGGTTTGATTGATTAGTATGACGAGAGGGGTATTGCCAACTCGACTTTGTACATTTTTAGCCCGACCGCCTCGGTCCATTTGCTTTCTGAGGCGTTTATTTAAACAGGAAGGGGTTTTTAACCCCTTCCTGTTTAAATAAATCGACTAGTTTGGCCGTAGGCCAAACGTCAGGGAGTAAATGGGCAAGGCAGTCGGGTTAAAAATGTACAAAGTCGAGGCCAATGCAAACAGAGCAAATTTCGAACGGTAATGGCAATCATAGCACACTCGCGTGGCTCGCGCAGCGCCTCGGCGTGATCGTTGCTATCGGCGCTTATCTCTCGCTCATCATCAACGTCACGAAGGCCACGCTAGCAAGACCGCCCGCACTTCGGCTCATCTTCAAACAACTCTACGACATCGGCGTCGCCTCGGTCCCCGTCGTTGGGATTACAGGGATGTCCACCGGCCTCGTCCTTGCCGCCCAATCGTTCTACCAGCTCTCAGATAAAGGCCTTGCAAGCGTCACAGGGCTCATGGTCGCCAAAGCGATGATGACAGAGCTTGGCCCCGTTCTGACCGCCTTCATGGTTACCGGGCGCGTCGGCGCGTCGATGTGCGCCGAGCTGGGGACCATGCGCGTCACCGAGCAAATCGATGCGCTCCAGACCATGGCCGTCAACCCCAACCGTTACCTGATCGCTCCCCGCTTCATCGCTGGCACATTTATGATGCCGCTGCTCACGATCTTTGGCGTTTTCATGGGGATTTATGGCGGATATCTCATTTCAATCTATTTCTTCAATATGGCGCCTGCGAGCTATTTCGAGCCGATGCCGATCCACATCAAACTATTCGATCTCTTCATCGGCATCATAAAGTCCTTTGTCTTCGGGATATTTATCATGACGATCTCCTGCTATAAAGGGATCACCACACAGGGCGGCGCGGCCGGCGTCGGCAGATCGACCACCAATAGCGTGGTGATCTGTTATTGCTGCATCCTCATCGGCAACTTTTTAATGACCGTCGGCCTCAACAGTATCTACGAAAAACTGACGGGGATCGCGCAATGATCGTTATTCGCGGCCTATACAAGAAATTTGGAAAGCTCAAGGTGCTAGAGGGACTCGACCTCGATGTCCAGTCGGGAGAGACTCTCGTGGTCCTCGGAAGATCGGGCATTGGGAAAAGCGTGCTCTTAAAGCAGATCATCGGGATCATGAAGCCGGAAGCGGGCACCATCGACATCAACGGCGTGCGGATCACCGATCTCTTAGGCCCAGATCTCTATAAAGTCGTCCAGGATATGGGGATGCTCTTTCAGGGAGCGGCGCTTTTTGACTCGATGAACGTCGAAGAAAACACCGCTTTCTACCTCAACCAGCACGGCAACCGGCAGACGGGAAAACAGTATACAAAAGCGGAAATCGCCGACCTCGTCTCTCATGCCTTGGAAATGGTCGGCCTCGAAGGGACCCAGAAAAAAATGCCCTCGGACCTCTCGGGAGGGATGCGCAAACGGGCAGGGCTCGCCAGACTCATTGTTTACCGCCCCAGCATTTTGCTCTATGATGAACCGACCACAGGACTCGATCCGATGACGGCCATGCAAATCAACGAGCTGATCGTCAAGACCCAAAATGAACTGAAAGGGACCAGCATCGTCGTGACCCACGACATCCTATCGGCACTTTATGTGGGCACCCGCCTCGCGCTGATCGCTGACGGAAAAATTGTCCATATCGCCGATCCCGACACCTTCATGAAGATCGATGACCCGACCATCGCCTTCTTGCGCAAGACCATTTCGCAAGACCCTAGAACCTTGAAAGCGGAGACTAATCACACATGAACCTATCTGCAAACTCAGCTTATTTTTTCTTGCCATCTTTTCGGCCTCTCCGAACAAAACTTTTTTGGCCCTGTGTATACACAGGACGCGCAAAAGTTTTGTTCAGATATGCTCAAAAACATGTTGAAGCAAAAACAACCTTAATTTACGGATAGGTTCAATGAACGAAAAAACCAAAAATTTGCTGATTGGGATCTTTGTGATCACGGCCTGCGTGATTTTGGTGTCGTTCATTCTTTTCCTCAAGCCAAGCGTCGGAGACGGCAAAGAGACCCTCATCGTCCGCTTTTCGAACATTAATAAGATCAACGTCGGGACCCAGGTCATGTTCGCGGGTAAACCGGTCGGAGAGGTGGTCTCCATCAGCGAAATCCCCAACGCGCGGCAGCAGCCCACCGACATTTTGGGAAGGGTCTACTTCTACCAGCTCGTCTTGAAGATCGACTCACACGTGATCGTCTACAATTGTGACGAGATCTCCATCCAGTCTTCAGGCCTCCTCGGAGAAAAATCGATCGCCATCGTCCCGAAAGCGCCGCCCAAAGGGGTCATCCCAAAAGTTGTCGGGACCGAGCCGATCTATGCCGATTCCGTTGATCCGTTGGAGAACGCAATTCTTGAGCTCTCGGAACTCGCCAATAGTATGGAAGACACCTTCAATCATGTGACCAAGTGGCTCCAAGATAATGGAGATAGCATCGCCTCCGCGATCCAGTCGGTGGAAGATGTGATGGATGAGATGAAGATCACCCTCATTTCGATCAACCAGACCACCCTCATCGACGACATCGACACCGCCGTCCAAAACTTCGCAAGCACCATGCAGCAGGCTAACGACGCCCTGGCGCAAATGCATGACCAAGGGGTCTTCAACAACTTAAGCATCGTGATGGACAACGTCCGCAGCGCGAGCGGCTCGATCGACATCATCACGCAAGACATCGCCGACGGCACAGGAACTTTGGGTAAACTCGTCAAAGACGACGACCTCTACCTCCGGACCACAGCCATCATGAGCAAGGCCGACACCATGATGAACGACATCAATCATTACGGCGTTCTGTTCCACCTCAACAAGCAGTGGCAGCGCTCCCGTTCGCAGCGCCTCGACCTCCTCAACGCCCTCGACACCCCATGCGGCTTCCGCGAATATTTCCAAGACGAGGTCGATCAGATCAACACCTCGATGGCGCGCCTCTCGATCCTCATCACACGCGCTCAGTGCAGCGGAGATCGGGTGAACGAAGAGCTCTTCCGCAAAGACTTTGCCGAACTGCTCCGCCTCTCCAAGGAGCTCTCCGACAATTTAAGGCTCTACAATGAGCAGCTCACCGAAGCGCACGATCAATGTAAAGGAAAACCCTGATGGAACAGACACTTGCTAAAGGTTCGTTTCTGATCGCCAGCCCTGAAATCTCTGAAGGTTTTTACTCACGCGCCGTCATCGTCCTCTGCGAACACACCCCAGGCGGCTCCTTTGGCATCATGGTCAATAAAACGCTTCCCCTTATGGAGCTTCCTGAAGATATCCTCGAGGTCAAAGAACTTCCCAACCCCGATAAGATCCAGCTCCGCACCGGCGGCGCACTGCAGCCCCATCAGCTCATGCTACTCCACACCGCAAATACCATTCCCGACCACACCCTAGAGGTCGCCCAAGGGCTATTTCTTGGGGGAGACCTCCACTTCCTCCAGGAAGCCGCCATGAAGACAGACGGGCCGCTGATCCGCCTCTGCTTTGGTTTTTCCGGCTGGGGCGCCGGCCAGCTTGAAAAAGAGTTCCGCATGGGCCACTGGTTCCTCTGCCCCGCCTCAGCCAAGCACGTCTTCGAAACGTCTCCCGACAAGCTCTGGCAAATTCTTCTCCGCGAAATGGGCGGCAAATACGCCACCCTATCGATGATCCCTGAGGACCTAACCCTCAATTAGCCGATTTTTTCCTTGAGAAACTTCCTACACCTATGCCACCATCTAGCTTCATATTCTTCTAAGGAGCTTTTTTATGAGTTTACGCTTAGACCCTACCCGAAGCACTGGAAGGGTTCAGTCCCCAGAGCAAATTCCCTCACCAACCGCCGCACGAGTCGGCATTTGTGAAACTCCCTCTTCGCTCAGCTGTTTATGTTGCGGAAATGATTCGATCATCACTCAAGTTTGGACAACAATTTCCTCTTTTTTCTCCTCACTCTGGACATGGTTGATTGGATGGTTCTATTGCCAAGAAGCGGATCTAACAACTCAACAATCCTACCTTAGAATAATTCATCTTAATCCAAACCACTTTGCCGCCTACGTCAATCTTGGCGCCAGCCTTCCCGCCAATGGCAGTATTCAGCTAATCAATGGCACGACTATGACAACGCAGGCCCTCTTCCTCAAAGCGATTGATCTCGATCCGAATGACTCTGAAGCCTACGTCAATCTTGGCGCCATCCTTACGGCTAATGATAGCATTCAACTCCTGAATGGTACAACCATGACTCAGCAGGCCCTCTTCCTTAAAGCGATCGACCTTGCCTACGCCGCCGCCCGCCAATGGGAGTGTTCAGTTAATCAATGGCACGACCATGACACGACAGGCCCTCTACGTCAAAGCGATTGATCTCAATCCAAATGACTTTACAGCCTACCTCCTTCTTGCCAACAACCTTCCCCCTAATGGTACTGTTCAACTCATGAACGGTACGAACATGACTCAGCAGGCCCTTTTAAACAGTGCGACTGCTCTCAATCCAGCCCTTCCAGCCCACGTCAATCTTGGCGCCATCGTTCACGCCAATGTTGGTGTTCAACAAAGTTCTGCTTAGCCTATTCCTGATTCGAGATCCGAAGCTGGGTCTTCAAGCGATCCTGAAAGTGGGGGCTGAACGCATCGAGGAGCGGCTGGCGGCGGATCTCCAATTCTGCATCTAGGGCGGCGAGCGCGCTGATGGTGCGGTTGAGGCGGCTGATGTCGACGATCCGCTCCCGGACGATTAAGGCGGGGGCGTAGAGCATCCAGCGGAAAAAATCGGTCTCTTGCTTGAACCAGGCCTCGCCTGTGTTGAGCTGGCGCAAGAAGGCAAAAAATCCGGCGCCCATGGCGGCGCCGTTGTCGAGGGCGTCTTTGCAGGTGAAGCTCACAATCTCGATCTTGAGCATCTCGATCACCTTGAGGATGAAGAATGAGCTGAAAATCTCAATGAAGTCGAGGCGCTGCTTCCGGTTGAGAACATTCTTGTGGCCAAAAACCTCTTTCCAAATCAAATCGATGAGCTGGGACGAGATCTTGACGACCTCCTCTTTCTTCAGTTGATGCGGGAAATAAAATCCGCACGACTCGCCGCTCGCAATTTGTTCTTTAAAGACAGAGACAAACGATTCGGCCTCGCTCTGCTCTTCATACTCTTTGGATTGGGTGTAAAAATCGGTGTCCCGAGGGAGCGTCAAAACAATGAGCTCTTCCTGGGCGGACAACTCTTCCAAGGCGGCGCAGCGGGCATGCTCTTCCCATGAGGTGCGGTCCTGCAAGTTGATGAGGAGATAACGCTTGCCGCCTAGCTTTTTGCGCAGATGGCGTAAAAAACCTCTGAACTCAGGGACCACGCTTGCCTTGGTGATGATCTCTTGCCTTATAGGAGCGGGCACGCGGAGCACACTCACATGAAGCTCGCCCAAGGAGAAATTGTATAGTTGCGAAGGGATGTTATGCTGCGAGAGCGGATCAAAGCCCAGCTTCTCATCTTCTTCGCGGAACAGCTCCAATGTCTTGAGAAGCGGGCCGTTAGGAAATTCTTTCATGAGCGCGCGTATCTGCTCATCCTCTTCCAAAAGCATGTTCCAAGAAGAGACTCCGGCAAATGGGACGCTCTCCCCTGTACCTTTCTTGATCAGCCGGTGGATTAGGTCGATCTCTTCCTGCCGTGTGCCGACCCGCATGAAAAATGCGGTGCAGAGCGAATGGCACAAGTTAATGAGGGCGTGGGAGAACCGCTCGGCCTGTACCGGGGGAGATTCTAAGAATTCAAGATATTCGGGGGAAGAGAGCGCCTCCCGGAGAAAAAAATGAAAATCATTGTAATAGCTGCTGCAGTTCTTGCCGGTTGTGTTCTGCACCAGGTTTCTGCCGTTGGCCGCCAGCATGAGCGCCATCAACGCTTTGTTGAGGGCCGTCACGAAGACGATCTCCTTATAGCGCAGCGCTTCCTTGTAGAATTCGTCCACATAGCCGGCTGTCATGTTGAGGACTTCGCGCGCGGTCGTGTGCAGGTCCCTGTCGACGATCGCCTTAACGCGCATGAAAGGTGTGTCCGCTTCCGTCTCAATGAGGGACTCGTCAAAATCTCCGACTAACTTGATGTGCCTTAAGAGATTGCGGTTGAAATAGGGGCGCCCATCCTCTTTGCGGATATAAAAAAGCTCATAGGACTTATCTTTGCGCACCGTCTCAAGGTCTTTTAGCCCGCGGCGGTGGATATCGACGGTCTCTTCCTCTTTGACCCCGCCCCACTGCTCTTCCCAGGCTTCTTCGAGCTTAAGGCTCTCATGGAACCGCTGCATGATCTTGGAGAGATAAAACTGCTGCAAGTCTTGGTACTCTTTGAGTTCGGCCGTTCCCTTGAACAGGTTGGTGTATTTGCTGAGCTTTTGGGCCGCTTCCCCCGCCATCACCATGATCGCTTGGATCCCGCGCTGCGTCTCCTTCTCCTTCAACTTATCTTGGTCTTTCTCATAGAGGTTCTCAAGATAGGTATGCACCACGCGGAAGGTTTGTTTGACCGCTTCTTCGTTTTTTTCCTGTTCCTCAGGGCTGATCCACTTGAATTTTTGCGATTCCTGCTCCAATTCCGCCATACTGGATAAATTATCCACGGCATCCATAATTGATAAATCCTTACGGGACTTTGAATTAGACATAATTACCTCGTTTTAATTTATTATTATCTCTTATAAAATTAATAAGCAATTACTATTAAAAAATATCATTTTGAGTTTACGTGTCATTTCGTTATAAAGGGGGTATGAACCTATCTCAGTATTCGAAAAATATGCTTTTTGATTCTTTTTCCACATCTTTCAGAGCCGCTTCTTGGCCTACTTATCCAAGTATGTCCTGCAAAGCGGCTCTAAAATCTGTGAAAAAATCGTTCAAAAATCAACATTTCCGAATACTGGGATAGGTTCATGGATCAAACACTTAAAGAAAAAGAAAAGTACATCAAGATGTGGGATGTCCCCGTCTACCGCCACACTTCCCCCGGGAGCAACCTTTCCCTAGATTTTTTGCGCTACTTTGCTAAGGAAATGGAGGTCGGGGACACGCTGGCCGATTTTGGATGCGGGACCGGGCGCGCCGCCCACATGTTTTTGGAGCGGGGCCTCAATGTGAACCTGATCGATATCGCCCCGAATTGCCTCGACGGAGAGATCCAAGCCTTAACGCTCATGATGCCCCACCGAATCACATTCACCGAGGCGTGCCTTTGGGAGCTCACGTCTGATGTTGAGGCCACCGACTGGCTCTACTGCTGCGATGTGATGGAGCATCTCCCCGAGGCCTATGTGGAACAAACCTTAGCGCAGCTCGCACAGAGAAATAAAAAGGGGGGCTGTTTTCAGATCTTCCTCCAGGACGAGCCTTTTGGAACGCTCATTGAAGACCATCTGCATCTGACGATTCAAAACCAAGAGTGGTGGGTGGAGAAGCTCTCTAAGCACTGGGATATCCTCGGCTACGGGCCTGAGATCCTGGGCATGCGCTTCAGCTGCTTTGTTGCCAAAAAATCAGGTTAGAAAGAGAACGATCCAATTCATCACGCCGGCGAAGAGGGCGGCGCCTGGGATCGTGAGGATCATAGCGACCAAAATTTTATGAGCGATGATCCATTTCACCGCCGACATACCCCGCGCCGAGCCGACTCCGGTGATGCCGCCTGCAATGATGTGGGTCGAGCTCAGCGGCATGCCGAACGCGCTCGCCATGAGAATGACAATCGAGGCGCTCACCTCAGCGGAAAAACCCTGCATCGGCTCGAGCTTCGTGATATGAAAGCCCATCGTGCGGATCAAGCGCGCTCCCCCGAAAGCTGTCCCCAAGCCCATCGTCAACGCGCAGGCTAGGACGACCCAGAGAGGAATCTGCGTGCTGGTCAATATACCCGCAGCAAACAGCCCCAACGTAATGATCGCCATACTTTTTTGCGCATCGTTCAGGCCGTGCGCCAGGGCCATGATGCTTGAGGAGCCAATCTGCAAAATGCGGAAGATCGCGGCATTCTTTTTTACCGAATAGTAGCGCAAGAGGATTTTCATTAAAAAATAGGCGAGGAAAAACCCGATGAGCGGCGAAAAAATCATCGGTAAGAACACTTTAAAGATAAAGCCGTTCCACAGGATGATTGAATTTCCCAGATAGACCCAAGCGCTTCCCAGCATGCCGCCGAGCAGGGCGTAGGAAGAGCTGCTCGGGATCTCAAAATACCAGGTGAGCAAATTCCAGATGATCGCCCCTGAAATGGCGCAGATCACCATCCATTCGGTCACCGCATGGCTTTCCACCAGCCCGGTCGTGATCGTATGGGCGATCCCCCCGATCTGCGTCGCCCCGATGGTGTTTAAAATCCCCGCAATCGCGATCGCGACCACTGGCCTAAGCGCCCTGGTCGCAATGACCGTAGAGACCACGTTGGCCGCATCGTGAAAACCATTCGTGTAGTCGAAGATCAATCCGACCAGAACGATGACTATTACAAGAACACTTAGATCCATACCTTGTCAATACACTAGACAATTATTTCCTAAAAGAAGTAAATCTGAATTATAACAACTTTGAGGGGACTGATGAAAATACTTGCCTTACTTGCCTGCGTATCAAGTTCACTCTTCGCCGCCGAACTGACACCTCCCTCAGAAAACACCTCAGGCGTCCGCGTCGTGACTATGGAAAACACCCCGGAACCCGACCATGTGGAGCTCCGCTTGGTATTTCCTGAGAGCGGCTCAGTGCAAACCAAATCCCCGGTGACTATCCAAATCCGCGTGGAGTCCTATGCGCTCGGAGTGGATAGCGATTTCGACCGAAAAAAAGAGATCGCCAACAGTTCCAAAGGCCAGAGTATCCACATCGTGGTCGACAATCATCCCTACTTTGTGGCCAACGAAGCGCTCATCGAAGCCTTCGACGATAACCAGCCCTACAACGTCTACACTGTCGATATCAAAATCCCTTTCACTTTAAGACCTGGAATGCACACGATCCGCGCCTTCCCTGTCCGCTCTTTTAATGAAAGTTTGAAAGGGGACAAGTGCTTTGTCTCGGATGTATTCTACTACGGGGTAAAAAAAGAGACCGATACCTTTGATGCCAATAGCCCCTATCTCACCTATAACGAACCGCGTGGAAGCTACACGGGATCTCAGCCGATTTTGCTCGATTTTTACCTTTGCAACGCCCGTCTCTCCCGCGACGGTTATAAAGTCCGCCTCACCATCGATGGTACGGTGGCGCGAACCCTCACGCAATGGGTCCCCTACTACATTTATGGCCTCAAAAAGGGAGACCATACGATCAAGTTGGAGCTCCTAGATGCAAGCAACAAAGTCGTCGAGGGAACGTTTAATACGGTCGCCGAAACGATCTCAGTTCGTTAACTATCAAAAAATCAACGACTTGCAATACACCTCTAATAATCAAAACAGTTGCGTGTTAATTTAAATTTATTATTTAATAATTAAACAATTAATTTTAATTTGATTCTATCTAGACGTTATAGTATAATTAACGTGTATGGCAACAGTTAATAATATTTTGACTAAACCCCTAAGTCTACCGAAATGCTCTACCTCCGAGGACAGCGTTTCTAACTCCAAAAAACGGGTGTTCGGATATATCACAAGCAGTTTAGAATCAAACGCTTCTACTGCTACTGCCAAGACAACAACTAACCATAATAGCTCGCCTAAAAGAGTAACATCACAACCTATCAATACCCCCGACAAATACTACCCTGCGCAAAAAGACGGGAAATTTGCCCTCACTCCTACAGCCGCAAAGACTAGCCGGGTCATCTATGTGATCCTCAATAAGAAGACCGGAGAGCGCTATGTCGGCAAAACCGAACAAGAACTTCGAGAGCGGTTATATAGCCACAACTTTGGCATCGCCCATCCGGAAAAAGAGAGCGGCCAAAAAAGGCTGTATGAGGACATCCGCGAGAAACCGGAAAACTTCGAAATCGGCATCCTGCGCAAAGTGGATGATAAAGAAAACATCATCGACGTTGAAAAAGAACTCATCGCAGCAAAGGGGGCTTATGACAAGGGCTACAACCTAACGCGCGGCGGCGGCGCTCAGAAAACCGGCTCTGGTACCGCTGAACTGCCAGATAAAGTCCCCACTCCAAAAAAGTACTATCCACTCGACGAAGCTGAATTGAAATTCCAATTTTCTCCCGGTGTGGCGAAAACCAAGAACGTCATCTACGTGATCTACGATCAACTGACCGATAAGCGGTATGTAGGCAAAACGGAACAAGAATTGAGACAACGCTTTAATAGCCACCATTTCAATATCGCCCATCCTGAAAAGGAAGATGGCGACGCTGAACTCTACCAAGCCATGCGCGAACGCCCTGAAGATTTCTTTGCCGGCATCCTCTACCAACCTACCGGCGCAGAAGACGATCTTGAAGTTTTAGAAGCCTATTTGATCGAACAAAAAGGGGCTTACGAAGAAGGGTATAACCGGGTCGCCGGCATCCCCCTTACTTACGGAGACGATTAATTTTCGGCTTTCTTCCCTTTTTTCTGAATTCCTGGTAAAATCTGTCCATGCGCATCATCCTTAAAAAGGTGAAGGTCCACAACCTTAAATCGGTCGACCTAACCTTAGACCCCCACCAGCTCATCGTTTTTTCCGGGGTCTCAGGCTCCGGAAAGTCCTCGCTTGCCTTCGACACGATCTACGTCGAGGGGCAGCGGCGCTACATCGAATCGCTCTCCCCCTACGCTAGAAGGCACATGGGCGAAATGCGCAAACCGGACGCCGAGCTGATTACGGGGATCACGCCCACGATCGCGATCCAGCAAAAGGCGGGCGGACAAAATCCCCGCTCCACCGTTGGAACGCTCACCGAAATCTACGACTACCTGCGCGTCCTTTTTGCGCGGGTCGGCATCGCCCATTGCCCAATCAGCGGCGAGCGGGTGACGCCCCAGAGCGTCGAGCAGATCATCAACGGCATCCTGACCCACTTTGAAAATCAGCGGATCATTTTCCTCGCCCCGTATGCCAAAGCGAAAAAGGGGGAATTTAAAGATGACTTTGCCGAACTGCTCCGCCAAGGATTTACTCGGGTGCGTCTCGATGGCGAGATCATCGAGCTTGGCGGCGAACTAGCCATCGATCCCAACCTCAATCACACGGTCGACGTCGTGATCGACAGACTCCAGCTCGATGACGCTGCAGCTCCCCGTCTAACGGAAGCGGTCACCCGCGGCCTCGATCAGGGAAAAGGGGTGATGAGCGCGCTGAATCCCGATACAAAAGAAGAGCTGCTCTATTCGCAGCACGCGTTCGCCAAAAAATCGGGCCTCTCCTATCCCCCGCTCGATCCGCAAGATTTTTCTTTCAACCACCCTTCGGGCATGTGCCCCACCTGCCAAGGCCTAGGCAGCTGTCTGGAGTATGACCTCGACCTCGTGATCGATCCAAACTTAAGCATTGCTGAGGACTGCTGCAGAGTGGCCAGCTCCTACACCACGGTGCGCTACAAGAACATCTACGACAACTTGGCCAAGATCTACAAATTTAGCGTGGACACTCCTTGGAAAAAACTCTCTGAGCCGGCCAAAAAAGTTTTTCTCTATGGGACCGACACCAAGTGGACCCGCATGCGGTTTGTCCATCCGGTCAAAAAATCGACCTGGATGGAGTTCATTGCATGGAGAGGCGTGCTAAATGAAGCGAAGAGCCGATTCATCGACGCTTCCCATCCGCTCTACATCGCGAAAATGAAAGAGCTCATGCACGAGAGCATCTGTCCCGAATGCCACGGCGCTAAGATCAAGCCCTACCCGGCAGCCACCCAAGTGGGCGGCAAGCGGATCGCAGAGGTGACCGCGCTATCGATCGATCAGTGCCACAAGTTTTTTGATGCCTTGAAACTCTCCAAAGAGGAGCTGAAGATCGGCGGCGAACTCCTCAAAGAGATCCGCGAGCGGCTCCAGTTTTTGAAAAATGTGGGGCTCCACTATCTCAATCTCGAGAGGACGGCGCCGACGCTTTCGGGTGGAGAATCGCAGCGGGTGCGGCTGGCGTCTCAAATTGGGTCGGGCCTCGTCGGCGTCACCTACATCCTCGACGAACCGTCGATCGGCCTCCATCCGCGCGACAACCTGAAACTCCTCGAAACTCTCAAGCGGCTCCGCGACAAAGGCAACACGGTAATCGTGGTCGAACACGATGAAGAGACGATGTGCGAAGCCGACTACATCGTCGATGTGGGACCGCTCGCGGGACAGAACGGCGGCCAGATTGTAGCGACAGGAAGTTTGGAAGATATTAAAAAATGCAAAGCCTCGATCACCGGCGGCTATCTGTCAGGGCGCCTCTCGATCCCGATCCCGAAAAAGCGGCGCAAGGCGCAAGGGTTCTTGAAGCTCGAAAAGGCCTCCCACCACAATTTGAAAAATGTGACGGTGCAAATTCCGCTCGGCGTGTTCACTGCAATCACCGGGGTCTCTGGATCGGGCAAATCGTCTCTCATCTCCGACACGCTATATCCGGCCCTTTCCAACAAGCTGATGAAGTCGCGCCTCACCGTCGGGAAGCACAAAACGCTTGTCGGCGCTGATCAGCTAGACAAGGTGATTGCAATCGATCAGACCAGCATCGGCAGAACGCCACGCTCTAACCCGGCGACCTACGTCAAACTCTTCGATGAGATCCGCGACCTGTTCAGCCAGCTCCCCGAATCGGAGGCTCAAGGCTATAAACCGGGCCGCTTCAGCTTCAACGTGAAAGAGGGCTCTTGCCCGCAGTGTGGCGGCATGGGGATGACCAAAGTGGACATGGACTTTCTCGACGACGAATGGGTCACGTGCGAACATTGCGACGGCAAGCGGTTTGACAGCGCCACCCTCTCGGTGCTCTACAAAGGAAAAAACATCTACGATATTCTCGAGATGACGGTGCTCGAAGCGCAAGGTTTTTTTGCAGCGATCCCCCACCTCAAAGCGAAGCTCGATCTCCTAATGGAAGTGGGCCTCGACTACATCAAGATCGGCCAGCCCTCTCCAACTCTCTCGGGCGGTGAAGCGCAGCGGATCAAACTCGCAAAAGAGCTCTCGCGCAAAGACACCGGACGCACGCTTTACATTCTCGATGAGCCGACGACCGGCCTTCACTTCCACGACATCAGCAAATTGATCGGGGTGCTCCAAGCGCTCGTCGACCGCGGCAACAGCGTGCTCGTCATCGAACACAACACCGACCTGATCAAGACCTCTGATTGGATCCTCGAGCTCGGCCCCGAAGGCGGCGACGAGGGAGGAAAGCTGATCGCCAGCGGCACCCCTGAACAGATCGCCAAGCTCGATACGCCAACCGCAGAAGCGCTGAACGCCACCTACCTCAAAGAGGCAAAAAAAACAAAAGCTGTGCCGATGCTCACCCACATTGAGGTCGAAGGCGCTGCGCAAAACAATCTCAAAAAGATCCACGCATCCATCCCGCGCGGCGAGATCACCGTCTGCACTGGTCCTTCCGGCTCGGGAAAAAGCTCCTTTGCGTTCGATACTCTCTACGCCGAGGGGCAGCGCCGCTACATCGAATCGCTCTCTTCTTACGCGCGGCAGTTTGTGAAGCAGATGCCCAAACCAAAACTCGAGCGGATAGAGGGGTTGATGGCCAGCATCGCGATCGAGCAGAAGAGCCACGCCGGCAACCCCCGCAGCACCGTGGGAACCCAGACCGAAATCTACGACTACCTCCGCATCCTATATGCCCACCTCGGCATCGCCTATTGCCCCGAGACCGGCGAAAAGATTGAGACGATCAGCAAAGACTACGTCGTCGAAAAACTCCTCGAGCTCCCGGCTAAATCGCGTCTCCACATCCTCTCGCCGCTGCAGCTGCGCCACAATGAGACCTTTGAAAATCTCAAAGAGCGGCTACAGAAAGAGGGATTCCTTCGGATCCGCCTCAACAACACCTACTACGAGCTCGACCAAGAGATCCCTTACGACCGCCTCCGCCTCAACACCCTCTTTCTCGTGATCGACCGGCTCGCCGTCCAGCCCGAAGTGCACGCCCGTCTTTTTCAGGCCGTCGATCAAGCGACAACCCTTTCCGGCGGAACCCTCGTCGCCGACTGCGAAGGGAAGGACCTCTACCACAACTTGGCCTTTGCCGTCGCGAGCACCGGAAAATCATATCCACCGATCACACCGCACACCTTTTCGTTCAATACCTCCCAAGGGATGTGCCCCGAGTGCGAAGGGCTCGGGATCCGCTACGGCGCTAACTTGACCCGTCATGCTCCCCTCATGAAGCTCAGCGCCGCAGGCCTCATCCGCGAGCTCTGGAAAGAGGAGATCACGCGCGAGGGCCTAAAACTTTTCATCTCCCTTCTCGAAGAAGAGGGAGTCGACACCGATACGGCCCTGCACGAGCTCGAGCCCCAGCAGCTACAGATCCTCTTCAATGGCTCTAACAAGCCAGAAAACCACAAAGGGATGGGCGTTTCTTGGAGAGGGATCAACGCCGCCCTTGCGCTGGCTGCAAAATCGGCCCCCAAAGAGGTGAAAGATTCTCTGCTGCCGCTCCTCGACGAATCCCCCTGCATTTCGTGCGAAGGTTCGCGCTTAAATCCTCTGGCGCGCCATGTGAAGATCGGCAACCTCTCAATTGCAAACCTCTGCGAACTCCCCATCGACGAATCGATCGCCTTCTTAAAAAAACTAAAAACCCCGCAGCTCCTCGAAGAGACCCTCGACCAAATCCAAAAGCGGCTCTTCTTCCTGCAGACCATCGGCCTCGGCTATCTCTCGCTTGCCCGCAGCGCCCCCACGCTCAGCGGCGGAGAAGCGCAACGGATCCGCCTCGCGCGCCAGCTCGGCAGCGGCCTTACCAGTTGCCTTTACGTCCTCGATGAACCGACCATCGGCCTCCACCCGCACGACAACGAAAAGCTCAACACCTCGCTCCTCGAACTGAAAAAAATGGGCAACACGCTCGTCCTCGTCGAGCACGATCCCCTCACACTCGCCATCGCCGACTACATCCTCGACTTCGGCCCCGAGGCCGGCATCCACGGGGGCGAGATCATGGCGCGCGGCACCCTCAAACAGATCAAAGCCAACCCCAATTCGCTGACCGGCCAGTACCTCAGCGGCAAAAAATCGATCCCCATCCCCTCCAAGCGCCGGCCCGTTAAAACCTCGATCGAGCTTAGAAACGTCTCGATCCACAACATCAAAAACCTCACTATCGATTTCCCGCTCGGCCTCTTCACCTGCCTCACCGGCGTATCGGGATCGGGCAAATCTACCCTCATGCACGACATCCTCAAGCCCTACGTCCAAGAGCGGCTCGCTCAAAGAAAACCGCTGCCCGTCGATAAACTGATCGTCATCGACCAAAATCCGATCGGCCAAACCCAGCGCGCCGACGTCAGCACCTACGTAGACCTCCTCTCTCCCTTGCGCACCTTCTTCGCTTCGATTCCCGCCGCCAAGGTCAAAGGACTCTTTCCCAAAAACTTCAGTTACAACCACCGCAAAGGGATGTGCCCCACCTGCCAAGGGCTTGGAAGCCGCACCGTCTATCTCCAATTTTTACCGCCCGTAAAAGTCACCTGCGAAGCGTGCCATGGCCTCCGCCTCAACCCGCTCAGCCTCTCCGTCCCCTTCCGCGGCAAAAACCTAGGCGAAATCCTCCAGTTGACCGTCACCGAAGCGCGCGAATTTTTGATCACCATCCCCAAAGTGATGCGGCTGCTCGACACGCTGATCGCCGTCGGCCTCGGCTACCTGCAGCTCGGCCAAGAGATCGCCACTCTCTCCGGCGGAGAAGCGCAGCGCCTGCGCCTTAGCCGCGAGCTCGGCAAGCGCTCCACCGGAAAAACTCTCTACCTCTTCGACGAGCCCACCATCGGCCTCCACAGCGCCGATATCGCCAAACTCCTCCCCATTTTCCGCACGCTCGTCGATCAGGGCAACACCCTCATTCTCATCGAGCACAACCTCGACATGATCGCCAATGCCGACTACCTCATCGACCTCGGCCCCGGCGCCGGCAAAGCGGGCGGCTCCGTCGTCGCCCTCGGCACTCCCGAAGAGGTCGCCGCCGTCCCCCAATCCTTGACGGGGAAGTATTTGAAGGCGTACTTTGCAAATTCTATGAGTTAGCCCAGCTTGACATCTACCGATCAAATAGGTTATACCACCTATAAGGTAGGTAGACAATGCTCGAGTATCTTTTTGCGAATAAGAACGTGGAAAAAATCCTCATATATCTCTCGCTGCATGAGAAGACTTATGCTAATCAGTTGAGCCGTTTATTCGATGCGCCGCTGGATCCGATCCAAAAAACCCTTAAAAAACTAGAAGAGGGTGGGCTGCTTGTGAGCTTTTTAGAGGGAAAAACACGCGTGTTTCAATGGAATCCCAGATATCCCTTCCTTGCAGAAATTCAGACCATTGCAAAAAAGGCGTACACGTTTTTGCCAGAAAAAATTCAAGAAATCCATTATAACTCACTCCAAAGAAAACGTCCGCGACGAACTGGGAAACCCCTATAAAAAAAGGCCCGTTCTTGACGGGGAAATACTTGAAGGCGTACTTTGCAGACAAACACTAGGAGCCCCATGACAGGACGCGTAGCAGGAAAAGTAGCGGTGGTCACCGGCGCCGCCCAAGGAATTGGAAAGGCTTGCGCCGCACTTCTCATCAAAGAAGGCGCCCATGTCATCCTCACAGATGTCAATGATTCCATGGGGCAAAAAACAGCCCACGAGCTCCACGCTACCTACATGCACCTCGATGTGAGCCAAGAAGAGCATTGGAAACAGGTCTTAAGTGCCATCTTGAATAAAGAGGGACACATCGACATCCTTGTCAACAACGCCGGCATCATCGGATTTGAAAAAGGTTTCGGTCCCCAGGATCCAGAAAATGTCTCCCTTGAAGACTGGAGAAAAGTGCACGCCATCAACTCCGAAGGCGTCTTCCTCGGCTGCAAATATGGGATCCGCGCCATGAAGGCCTCCGGCGGCTCCATCATCAACATCTCCTCGAGATCAGGCCTCGTTGGCATCCCAACCGCGGTCGCTTACGCCTCGAGCAAAGCTTCCGTGCGCAATCACACCAAATCGGTCGCCCTCTACTGCTGCCAGGAAGGCTACAATATCCGCTGCAATTCGATCCATCCCGCAGCGATCCTCACGCCTTTGTGGGATCCGATGTTTGGAACGGGACCAGAGCGCGAAAAGCACATCGCCGCGGTTGCCGTAGGCGTTCCGATGGGCTGCATGGGAGACGCCGATGACGTCGCCTACGCCGTTCTCTATCTCGCCTCCGAAGAGTCGAAGTACATCACCGGCACCGAGCTCGATATCGACGGCGGCATCCTCGCCGGAAGCACTGCCGCTCCCAAAAAGAGTTGAAGCCTTGCCAGAGAATTAACGCAAAGACGCAAAGAATTTATAATAATTTTCCCGCTCTTTGCGGCTTCGCGTCCTTACGCATTTGCGTTGATACGCTCTCCAGCAGAATAAACTCTAATCCTAGTTCTATTGATTAAAAGACCCGTTTGCATTAGGTTCAAATTAAACACCCATGCAAGAGGTTTGATACCATGCACACGCCCCTAGTCTCCCGCCGCAGGGCCAAAGTCTTATCGTTCGCCGTTTTCCTCATCGGACTTGCCATCGTTTCTTATCTGAACTTGTGGTGGCCGGGGATCATGCTCGCGATTGGGATTCCCCTCGCCATGCGTCAGTACCTCCTGGGAAGACACTACGACATGCTGGTCTCCATTTTTGTCTTTGTCGGCGTCTTCATCACCGTACAGTTTGATGTCTCGTGGCAAATCGTCCTTCCCGTCCTCTTTACCCTAGGCGGCATTTACCTCCTCTTCCGCGAATTCATCGAGAGTACGGAAACCCCCACCGATGAAATGGAAAAAGACCTAAACGTTGAAATCGAAGAAAAGAATAAAAGAAAAAGAAAGAAATAATTCATGCATAACGCACAACTTTCCTACATCATCAACGACTTCGTCACTCTGGTGCTGATCTGCAGCCCTCTCTCCGCATTGCCGGCGCTCCTCGGCCTGACGCTGGGAAGATCGGATAAGGAAAAACGAAGGACAGGAATTGTCGCCAGCGCCGCGATGGGTCTCATTTTGCTCGTCGTCACTTGGATCGGCTCACCTCTTTTGAGTTTTTTAGGCATCAGCGTCCCCTCCTTCCAAATCGCCGGAGGCATCGTCATCTTTACGCTAGCCATGTCGATGTTGAATGCGCAGCAGAGCCGGATGAAACAGGCTGAAGAAGACCTCTCCGAATCGGAGCGTAAACCCTCGGTCGCGATCGTACCGCTCGCTATCCCGTTGATGGCAGGCCCGGGAGCGATCAGTACGGTGATCGTCCTTGTCAACGAATCTCCCGGGGTGATGAACCAGCTGGCCGTTTCCGCAAGCGCCATTCTGGTGGCAGTCACGTTGGCTATCGTTCTTTATTTTGCAGGCTCGCTAGAAAGAGTGCTTGGCCATACAGGCATTAATATCATTAACCGGATCGGCGGACTGATTTTGGCCGCTAAGGCCGTCGGCTCCATCTATGCCGGCGTCATCGGCCTTTTTCCTTTTCTAAACCATTAGAATTATCTTTTGATCCGGGTGATCCCAGCTCCACCGACGATTAGAGCGATGCCCCCAAAGATATACCACATGGTCTTATCTGTGTAATGCCCTGTCACTTCGTCGAGAACTTTCTCCCCTGTCTTTTGGGTGGCTGCAATCCCAAAAGCAACTAACACGATGCCTACAATGCATAAGATCGACCCTAAAACACGAAATATACTCATAAAACCCCCAATAAATGATATTAAAAAAATCAATTAACATTAAACTATTTGCTGACAATTGCTATTAACTAGAATTACTAGTATTATCTACAGCAATTAACAACTGCTGAGGCATTATGAAAGCAAAACATCTATTTATCGGTTCGTTCTTCTTTTTACTAACCGCATTCATGCTTCATATGCCTAAGGCGGAAGCGGGCCATCATCATCGCCACCACTCTTCCTCAAGCGTCCGATTCAACTTCGGCTTCAATTTTCTTGCGCCGCCTGTTCCTTTCTATCGAGAGACGTATGTTGTGGAAGAATACCGCCACTATCCGCAAAGATGCTACGGACCGCGTTACAAGAGATATGTAATCGTAGAGCCCCAGTACGAGGAAGTGGTCTACCTACGTCCCGTGCCTCGCGGCTGCCCTCACTGTAGATAGTTCGTATTATCCTGTGCGGATAGAGATTTTCTTAGGTTCCGCTTTCTTAGTTTTTTCAAAAGTGACGGTGATCATCCCGTTCTTGAATACAGCTTCGGGATGCCGATTTTCATCGACCGTTCCCGGAATGGCCACGCGATAGGAGAAGGAGCTCGCCGCTTTGCGGTAGTACTTCTTGAAGCCCTCATTTCTCTCTTCTTTTTTCTCCGCTTTAATCCAAAGAACGCCTTTATCAAAGGTCATCTCAATTTCATCAGCCTTGATGCCGGGTAGGGCCGCTTCGACAAACACATGGTTCTCATCTTCGGAAACAGAAAGCCCTGATAGATCGGAAAATTCATGAAGCCAGCCGTCTCCCTCTTCTTCGCCCGCATCAAAGATGGAGAAAGGAAAGCGGATGCTAGGGAATGACCACAATGACCGCGAAATCAGTTTATTGCGACTCATAGACAAGACTCCTTAGATGGTGTTGTAAAACTTGGAATCACCTAGATTCGGGATTATTTTCCCGTCAGTTGAGATGTCGACCCTTGGGTAATATTTCGTTAATATTGCCCAAGGGTCGACATCTCAACTGACGGGAAAATAATCCCGAATATAGGCATTCGAAATTTTACAATACCCTCTTAATGTTCGTCGCCATCCTAAACAGAACCGATTATTGTGTCAAAAAAAATTATACCTTGTAGCGATCAGGGACTGACAAGAGCTTTCGAAAGGGCCTTAAGCCCGTCGAAGTTCCTCTCGGCAAGAGAACAGACCTCTGCGGCTTTGGCTTCGTTGTTCACAACAGGAGAAGATAAAATCCCCTCTGTCCTGGAGATCAAGTGCTCCAAAAGCTTGGGATCGGAGTAGAGAAGCGGTTCCTTCTGCGCTAGAAGCGCGCAGATGGCATGCACTTTGTAAGTGTTGCTATTTAGTGCAATGAAGGGCGTATTCAAACAGAAGGCGGCGATCGAGTGGTGGAAGCGACCGGAAACGATCCACGCGGCTTGGTTGATCGTATCGAGCCACTCTTGCATGGAGGCCGCGCGTACGAGCTCCCATGGGGCTTTGCAATGCGTTTTCAAAAACTCCACAAAGAGAGCATCGTCTTTGGCGGGTGATCCGGCAGCACCGATCAAGACTTTCATCCTAAAACCTCTGCCTGCCATCGCTTCCATATAGCGGCATACCTGTAACGCCCCCGGCTCGGTAAAAGCGACCGATCCTGCGATGACCACCGTTTTTACTTCCACCTGTTTGTGTGTTGTGTAGTGATCGCGGATATAAAGAGGCAAGCAGTCAAAACTGAGCGTGGAGGCAATCGAAATTTTGCGCATCTCCTCCTGGCTGAACGGTTCCCGGATCGCAATAAAGTCGACCTGCCCATAGATCGCTCGATAAATGGCTTGCGCTTCCCGCAATTCTCGCTGCTCTCTCTCCGTTTCGGTCGCAAAGAATTTCAACTCACCGTTAGACAAGCGCAGATCATCTTTGGGGTACGCGGAGTGGTTGATGATCTCGACATGCTTTTCCAAAAACTTGGTAGAAATATGCGCCAAATAGAGAAGCGCTTTAGGGCCGGCGCGCAGATCATGGATCGTCCCCTCTCCGGTGATCACGACAACATCCGCAGTGCGGATGGCGGCAAGCACCTCTTTATTTGCCTCTTGGAACCTCTCAAATTTCTCTAGGTCATCGAAGTCCCCAAAAGATGGAACTTCTTGAAGGGAATAGACATCAGCGATAGAAAATGGCTTAATCTCAAAACCCAATTTTTGGATCTGTTCTTTTAATGCGACGCTCGTTCCGGTGCATCCCCAATGATACCAAGCCGAGGTGTCATTGAAAAGGACCGCTTTTTGCGTCGAAAACAACGTAGAACCTGCGGCAAGTGCGAGCAGGAGAAAAATGCGGATATTCATCATGTGAAGTTCCTATTCGTTGATGGAGAAAATCGCGGTATCGATCTTGGCGTTCACTTCCTCGAATAGAGCGGGATGGCACTTCCGGGCCCAGTCGCGGAGCTTGAGGGTTTCACAAAAAAGTTCGCGCCTGCAAGCCCGCTCCCCTTGCATATAGGGATCTTTGGTATAGGGGCCGATGTCGATGGCGATCACCCGGTCGCTTAAGCAGGCGAAATTGCGCTTGAGCGCCGGATCTCCGTCGGCCACTCCCTTTTTGCAGCGAGCAATGATCAGGTTGAGGAGTGAATCGATCATCGCCTTAGCTTTTTCCTGTTGTCCATTCTGGATAAGCTTGGTGAGCTTCGGAAATAACAAATCTCCCCTCTCCTGCAGAACAAATTCTAAATTATCGAGATCGATGTGGTGAACCACATTGATCTTATCGGTCAGGGTCAGCTTTTTCTTAAATTGGTTGGTCTTGTTGAGGTGAACATAGATGAGCCCTGTCTCTTCGCGCAGGTCGTCATAGGCAATCTTGCAGCTGGTGAAGATTCTTTCGAACCGCTCCTGGTGGCTGTCTACATAGGTTTTTAAGGGGCTGGGCAGAGGCCAGTCTTTGCAAAACAGATTGGTGCGCATCCGGTAATGCTTGAACACTTTCATGATGGTCTTTCCATCTTGGGACAGAAAGACGTAGCACTCGCCGCCGCTGCCAAAATAGTGGAAAGGCTGGTCTAAGATCTTTTCCACAGCGAGCTCTGCTGCAGGCTCCAGCGGCTCCACATCCCAGCGGGGATCGGGTTTGAGGGAAGAGGTCACTTTAGACATCCAAAAACCATCGGTGAGCCGATAGCAAATCCGCTCGGCGGCGCCAAAACAGAGAAGGAAAAGAGCTAGCTTACTCGGCCAGGATCGCAGATATTTTTTCTTCAAGGTAATCCTTCAGTTCCGGGTAATTTTTTTCCATCCACTGCTTAAAATCGAGCGTGGCAAAAAACAGCTGTTTTTTCATCCCTGCAGCCGTTGTCGTAAAAGGGTCTTTAACATACGAGCCGAGATCGACTTCGATCGCTTTGTCCCCCACAAAACCAAAGTTGCGCTCGAGAACCGGATCGCGGTCGACGATTCCTTTGGTGCAGCAGAGCTTATGATGGGAGAGCAGCGCATCCACACAGTGCTTCGCCTCGTCTAGATTGCCTGCGCGGCGCAGCTGCAGGAACTTTTCGGGAGCGAGCTGGGCCTTGTGCTGCAAAAGAAATTGTGTAGTGTCGAGATCGAGGGTGTGGGCAACGCCGATTCGATCCCATACGCGCACTTTTTGATGAAAAACATCGGTCTGGTTGAGATGCAGATAGATCAGCCCCGTCTCTATGCGCAGCTCCTCGTAGGCAATCTTCAAACTCTCAAAAAGACTGACCATTCTTTCCAGTCCCTGTTTAGGGATCAGATCAGGCATCCCAATCGCGTTCAATAAGGGACGGAACCTAGGATACTTAAACACTTTCAGCACAGTGCTCTTGTCCGCAGATAAAAAGGCGTAGCATTGCGCCCCGTGGCCAAGAAAAAAATAGTCTTGAAAAAGGAGCGGCGCTACTTTTCTTAGCTGCTCAGGGGTAATGGGAAACTCCCACTCGGGGCGGCTTTCCAGTTCGGAAGCAATGCGGTGATCGCGAAAGCCCTTCGTCTGCCAGTAGCAAAAACGTTCAGCGGCAAAGAAGATGAGCAGAAAGAGAAGCCATTTTTTCATCTACTTGACCTGTTCGACTTTGTCCTCGATGAAGGAAGAGAGCTCAGGGTAGTTTTTTGAGGCCCAATCCTTCAAACTTGCGGTGATCCTTCGCACTTCGGGCACATAGACCTTAGGATCGGCAGTTCGGGGGTTGATCGTGAAGCACCCCACATCCATTTCGATCGGATGATCGCTTACAAACCCAAAATTGGTCCGGAAGAGAGGATCGTTGTCCCAAACTCCCTTCTTACAGCGGCCCACAATCATATCGACGAGCTCTCCTACGGCCTTCTGTGCTGTTTCGAGGTCGCCCTGCTTTCTTTTAGCGGCCAAGTAGGGATAAAACAGATCGGCCTTTTTTTGGACCATAAATCCGGTCTTGTCTAGGTCAAGCTTATGCTCGATGCCCAACTTGTCGATGAGAGTGACAGTTCGGTTGAGATGGGTCGTCGGGTGGAGATGGATGTAGATCAGCCCTGTCTCCTCTTTGAGCTCGCGGAAGGCGATCTCATAACTATTGAAGATCAGCGCCTCTTTCATTTCCGCTTTTTCGCCTAATTCTTCCAATCCGGGAATCCATCTGCAGATGGCGGCCTTGTCGCGGTTGCGGCTATTGAGGAGTTTTAAGATGTACTGCCCATCCTCAGACACAAACGCAAAACACTGCAGACCTCTAGCAAAATAGGTAAACGGGCCAGTGAACATCTCTTCAGGAGGAAGGTCTTTGTCGTCTGAGAGGCCGGGAAGGACGGTCGACTCCACCTTCGCCATCGCAAAACCGCCGGTCGCATGGTGGCACAATCTAGAAAGGACAACCATCGAAAGTCCAAAGGCAACGGTAAGTATGAACGGTCTATATTTCATCGATTTTCTCTTGTAAGTATTGGACAAGCGCGGGGTCTTTATTTTTTAGCCACACTTGCAGAGGGCCCATCACGGTCACAACTTCATGTTTTTTATCGACGTCAGCCTTTCTAAAGCGGCCCACATCGATGAAGATCGCCCGGTTCTCGATGAATCCCACATTGCGGTGAAGCTTGGCATCCTCGTCGAAAATCCCCTTTTCGCAGCGTGAGCCGATCAGGGAGACCAGCGAGGAGAGCGCCTCCTTCATCCGGTCCGTTTGCCCCGTCTCCAATAATTGTTCCAAATAAGGGTAGAATAGATCTGCTTTTTTTTGAAGGACAAAGGCTTTATTATCCAGATCTATTGAATGGGCGATTCCTAATTTATCGACAATTGTCAGTTGTCTCCTTAGATCCACAGTCCGGTTGAGGTGCACATAGGAGAGACCGCTCTCTTCCTTAAGGTCCTCTCCGGCAATCCGGTAGCTGTTGAAATCCCGCTCCCGCTTCACGGTTTTGCGCTGGTGAATAAAAAATTTGATCACATAGTGTCCATCTTCCGACTCAAAGGCAAAGGCCTGACCGCCGCGGCCCAGATAGTGGAACCGCTGGTCCAAAATCTCTCGGGGAACGCCCGGGAGGACGGCAAGCTCCGGCAACGGTTTTGCCAGCTGCGTCACAGTGAAGCCATCGGTCTCTTTTTCACAAAACTGCTTGGCGCCATAGAAAGCTAAGCAAAAGAGGAGGAGTTTAAAAAGTCTTAGGAACATGAACCTATCCCAGTATTTGAAAATGTTGATTTTTGAACGATTTTTTCACAGATTTCAAAATCGCTTCGCAGGACATACTTGAATAAGTAGGCCAAGAAGCGGTTTTGAAAGATGTGGAAAAAGAATCAAAAAGCATATTTTTGGAATACTGGGATAGGTTCATCAGAGAGCCTCTTTCAGTTCAGGATAGTTCTTCGCAATCCACTCGGCCAGCTCCCCTTCCTTGAAGTGGGGCCCAATCGTGCCCTTAGAAAATCTTCCCACATCGATCTGGATCGGCTCGCTGCCCACAAATCCAAAATTTTTGCTGACGTTTGGATCGCGGTCAGCAATCCCTTTCGCACGCCTAGCTTCAAGCAGTTGGACCAACTTCTTCACTGCCAGCTTGGCCCCTGCGACATCCCCCTTCTCCATGAGCGCAGTCAGTGTGGGAAAAACGAGGGTCGCCCGTTTTTGGACCATGAACTCTAAGCCTCCGAGATCGACTTTGTGTGCGATATTCAGCTTGTCGATCAGGGTGGCCTCGATCGGGGCCGTTTTTTCCAAATGGAGCGCGATCAGACCGGTCTCCGCTTTGAGCTCCTCAAAAGCGAGACAATAGCTCACCCGCTCCTCTGCCAGACGTTTTGTTTTGCGGACCAGCTTGAGTACGGTCTGTCCATCCGCGGAGGCAAAGACAAAGCACTGCTTACCTTTTCCCAAATAGGTAAAAATTTGCCCAGCAATATCGGGATACGCCGCCTCAAGTTTTTGTGCGGGGAGCGCCTCAGCTACTTTGAGGAAGGTGAAACCATCGGTCGCCGACCTGCAAAACCCGGCGATCACCCAGAAGCTAAGAGCTGCTCCAAGTAGAGTGAGAGTTCGGGATATTCCTTTTCTAACCATTGCTGCAAGCCTTGTGTAATGCTTCTCAGTTCATTTTGATAAATCTTCGGATCTTTTTCTTTGGGGTCCCACCGAAATCTACCCGCGTCGAGCTGCATGGCGCCCATTGCGGTGAAGCCGAAATTGGTCCTAAAATCGGGGTCTTTATCGAAGATCCCCTTCTTGCACCGCTCGCGCACGAGATTGACTAAAGAAGAGATCCCCTCTTTCGCTTTATCCACTTCACCCGCATCGAGCCACTGCTTTAGCGTCGGGAGAGCCAGCTCCGCCTTGCGCTGCACCAAAAACTCCATCTCGTCGAGGTTCACGCGATGCCTAACCCCGATCTTATCGAAAAAGGTGAGCGTTTTGCCCATATTTTTGGTCTTGTTCAGATGCAAATAGAGAAGGCCGGTCTCGGCGCGTAGCGCATCAAAGGCGATTTTATAGCTGGCAAAATCGCGCAGCACCTTCCCCTTTCTGCGCAAGTGGTCGTGCCGAAAAAACTTCAGAACATACTTTCCATCTTCGGAGAGGAACGCGTAGCACTGGGCCCCCCTGCCGAGATAGCGGTAGGGTTGATCGAGCACGTCAGCGGCAAGAGCGGGATATTCGGAAGGCTCCCATTCGGGATGATAAGAATAAGTTGAGCGGATCTTGACTTCGGCAAATCCGTCGGTCACATGGTAGCAGAAGCGCTCAGTTCCGACAGCCAGCCCTAAGCCTAAAAGCACTTTGAGATAAGTCTTCATGAGTAGTCGAGGCACATCGCTTTGCGCACTTCGAGGAGCGTCTGATGCGCGACGTCATTAGCCTTCTCGGTCCCTTTGAGAATCAGCGCCATCACTGCATGCGGATCTTTGGCAAATTGCTCGCGCTGCGCGCGGATCGGCTCTAAAAACGCCTGCAGCACATCGAGTAGCCGCTTTTTGACGATAGAATCCCCAAGACCGCCCCGCTGATAATGTTCTTTGAGCGCAGCAACTGCTTCTTTGTCCGTGTCGAACGCGTCGAGATAGGTGAAAACCGGATTGCCTTCCACTTTTCCCGGATCTTCCACCCGCAGGTGGCCCGGATCGGTGTACATCCCCTTCACTTTTTTTGCGACGACGTCGGCAGAATCGCCGAGATAGATGGCGTTGCCGAGCGATTTGCTCATCTTTGCTTTTCCGTCGATGCCGGGAAGCCTGCCAAATTGCGGAATGAGCGCCTTGGCTTCGACGAACACATCGGTCTTGTAAATGCGGTTGAAGTGGCGGACGAGTTCATTCGTCTGTTCGATCATCGGCAACTGATCTTCGCCTACCGGCACGCAATCAGCCTTAAATGTCGAGATGTCGGCAGCCTGGCTCACCGGATAGACCATAAAGCCCGCAGGAACGTTTTCTCCGTACCCTTTTTGGACGATCTCTTGCTTGACCGTCGGATTGTGCTTCAAACGGTTCCATGTGATCAAATTGAGGAAATAGAGGGTAATTTCGGGAAGCGCCGGAATCATCGATTGGATGAAGATCGTTGTTTTCGCAGGATCAATACCGACGGCGAGATAGTCCAAAGCGACTTGGAGCACATTTTGTCTGACGAGCTGAGGCTGGTCGGAGTGATCGGTCAGCGCTTGCGCGTCAGCTATCATCACGAACTGGGTGCACGCCTCTTGGAGCTCAACCCGATTTTTCAGAGACCCGATATAGTGGCCGAGATGGAGAGGGCCCGTAGGCCGGTCTCCCGTCAAAACTCTTTTTTTCATATAAGGGGAAGTATAGAGAAAATGGCTTTTTGAGCAAACCTTTGTTTATCGGCTTTTCTCGTCCACGATCTTCATACAGGAACTTAGATTTTCTTTAAGAGCTTTATGCCCTGCGTCATCCAATCCTTTCAGTTTATGCGCAAAATCTTCCATCGGATCGAAACAGACTTGCATTTCAGGGGTCCATACCGATTGGTAGGCCTCGAGAACGGGCGCATATTCCTGGAAAGCCTGAAAATTGCCAAAATTTAAATAAACCTCCATCTGCATGAGGTGGCTGGACAAATCGGAATACATCTGTTTTTTTTGCGCTACGGTGATGCATGCGAGTTTTCGGGTGACGTCGATGCAACCCTCGAGCTTGCTTTTTAGAACAACTATTGGAAACGTGTACTCGGGATTGAACCAGATGTTAAAAAACTGGCCGTCAAAGAGCGGGTCCAGATGATTGCACATGTCGGGGGTCCATACGCCTTCATAATTTTTCAGGTGGGTCCAACGATCCATAAAGGCTTTATAGTCCTTCCGGTAGAGGAGGGAATTCATCGCCACAAGACGGCTAAATAATTCTTGATATACGGGCTGGTTTTGCTTTAGAGTAACTTCCGCGGGAGAGAGTTTCTTTTTTGCCGGTGTTTTCGCAGCTTGTTTTGCAGGGGCCGCCTTCTTGGCAGCTGCTGGAGGAGCTTCTTGGGCTGGGGTCCAAACGAAAGAACAAGCATAGTAATAACCGGACACTAAATAACTACTCATATTTACCCCGACATGTTAATGTTAAATCTTGGTCAATAATAGCATTTTATTACTTAGAAATCAAACAATGAAGATTAAAAACTACACTGTTAAAAAAAGTCTTGGCAAAGGGGGCATGGGAGAGGTCTTTTTGGCCTATGACGAGATCTGCGAGCGCGACGTCGCCCTCAAGCAAATCCGGGCCGATCTTTTGCGCTACAAGACCATGCAAGACCGCTTTTTAAAAGAAGCACGCATCGCGTCCCAGCTGACCCACCCCTCCATCATCCCCATCTACTCGATCGATCAAGAATTTTATACGATGCCCTACATCGAAGGGGAAACGTTAAAACAAATTTTACGCGCTACAAAAGAGCAGGAAAAAAACGGAGAGCCGCTCCATCCCATCGGCAGTTCGATCCCTACGTTGATTCAAATATTTTTTAGCATCTGCCAGGCGATCGCCTACACCCACTCCAAAGGGATCCTCCATCGCGACCTCAAGCCCGAAAATATCATCGTCGGCAAGTATGGCGAAGTGCTCATCCTCGATTGGGGCCTCGCTGAAAAGCTTTCTGAACCGCAGACGCCCCTCCAAGAAGACATCCCTTCCTCTGAAGATCCCGACCTGACCCGCCCCGGAAAAATCGTCGGTACGCTCACCTACATGGCCCCTGAGCGAGCGCGGAACGAACCCGCCTCCGTGCAGACCGACATCTACGCCCTTGGCGTCATCCTCTATCAACTGCTCACGCTGCGCCTCCCGTTCCACCGCAATTCGCTTGCCGAATACCGCAAGATCATGGACCGCGAAGAGTTTCTCGACCCCACCGAGCGCGCACCCTACCGCGACATTCCGCATGCCCTCTGCGACATCGTCAAAAAGTGTCTTGCCCGGCGCAAAGAGGAGCGCTACCCCACCGTCGAAGAGCTGCTCGCCGACCTCAAAAATTACAGCGAGGGAAAACCGGAGTGGATCCCACTGGCCTCCCTGGACATTCAAAATAAGAACGATTGGGAATTCCAGGAGAATGTCTTACTCGCCAAGCACATCGCCATTACCCGCACGACTGATATTATGGAGTGGGTCACGCTGATGATTTCTAAAGCCCCCTTTGCAGGCAACATCAAGTTCCAGACAAAAGTGCGCCTCGACAAAAATGGGCAAGGCGTCGGCTTTCTCTTTAACATCCCCGAAGCGCTCCTGCGCACCGGGATCGAAGAGGGTTATTGCCTCTGGCTCGGCCGCCGCGAGTGCAAACTTTTTCGCAATAATGTCGAAGTGATGCACATCGCAGGCTCTTGCCTTGAAACCGACGAGCTTGTCGACATCTCGATCGAAAAGATCGACAACCATGTCCGCCTCTACCTCAATGGCTCCCTCAAACTCCACTTCCTCAGCCATACACCCCTTTCAGGCACCCATGTCGGCTGCCTTTTCCGCGACGCGGAATTTACCATGGAGCCGATCCGGATCGCCGTCGGCGGCCAAAACGTCCTCGTCAAGTGCCTGGCCGTCCCCGACGCGTTCCTCGCTAGCAAAGATTTTGCGAAGGCCTATGCCGAATACCGCCGCATCAGCACCTCATTCCCCGGAAGGGCTGAAGGCAGAGAGGCTCAATTCCTCGCCGGCGTCACCCTTCTCGAAGAGGGGCTCTCCCACAAAAAAAAGAAGGAGCAAGAGAAGTTCTTTTGGCTTGCCCAAGAAGAGTTCGGCAAACTGCGCAACACACCGGGAGCTCCCCTCGAATATCTCGGTAAATCGCTCATCTATAAAGCTGAGGAAGAGATCGAAGAAGAGGTCAAATGCCTAGAGCTCGCCCTCCGCAAATACCCCAAACATCCGCTGCTGCCGATTCTGGAAGAGCATATCGCCTTCCGCCTCCATGAAAGTTCACACCGCGACCGGACCGGCGCCTATCTATTCGCGCTTCTCTGCTTGCGCCATCTGCCGCACCTCTTCAGCAACCCCGACCACCAAAAGCTGCTTAGCAGCTTAGAAAAACACCTCGAGCCCCTCCCCTTCCTGCATCACGCACAGATGCCCATCCAACTTGCATTCTGGCTCGACAAACCCTATGCACTGATCGAAATGCTGACCCAAGAAAATGCGGAAGATATTTTCTTATGCCTCTACAACTTGGGCCACACAGCGCTGATCAAAGATCAGCTCGAGCAGTACCCCGCGCCTAAGATCGAAAAACTTCTCAAAGAAAAAATAGAGCCGGCGGCCCATGCGCCCGAGCTGGAGCGCATTTGGGAGCTGCTCCTAGATAATAAGACCGCAGAAGCGGGCAAACTGCTCGAAAAGCATCCACAAGAAGAGCTGCGCAAAGAATCGAGCCCCTTGCAGGTCCTCTACGGATGCTATCTTAGGGCCACAGCCGGTGAGAAAAAAGCGCTCGAGCATTTTGCCACCCATTCGCATGTCCCCTATCCGCAAACGCACGCGCTCCTCGGCCATTACCTGCTCGGCACCGTGGAATTAGACAAACTCTTTGCGTGGGAAAAAATCCAACTCTTTCGGCAGCTGATGCTCTACTATCAAGTTGCCGGGGAGCCCGCTCAGGCGAAGACGTTTCAGAAGAAGCTTAAAGCCGAGCTGAAGAATTGAGAGAATATCTCTAAGTATCAAATGCCAATTCCGCAGAATCGCCTAAAAATTAGGACATTCTGCGACTTTTACCAACATGAAATATAAATAAACATTTTAAAAACCGACTGACTGCACTTTCCTTGCACGAAGGAAAGGTGTTCACCACAAAAGCAAAATCTCTAGAAAGATGGCAATAAAAAAGCCCAGCTGAAGCAGCTGGGCTTTTGCACTGAGCAAGGAGTGGCAAAAACTAGTTTGACTTATCTTTTGAATCCATCATATTCTTATCGCCGCATGTCTTTTCGCAAGGCTTCTTTTTTTCACAAGGCTTCGGCTTATCACATTTCTTTTCCTTGTGGCATCCACATTCTTTCTTACAGCTCGGCTTAGAGCATTTAGATTGACCGCATGCCGCTACCTCGCCCGACGCTGCTACTTCGCCCACTTCATCAGCTGACAAGTTGCCCATACCTGCTACAAACGCACACATCGCTAACATCAATATCTTTTTCATCTTCTCTTTCCTTGATTTCTAGTTAAAAATTCAGGGTACTCACTGCCAAGTAGAGATATTATAAAAAAGATTTACATACAAGATTTTTTAGGATTGCGCGGATCGCTCCCTTCTGATATTTTTTTTCTTTATGCTTCTACAAACATCAGAAACTTTATCTTTTCACTCCCTGTCGGGGCTAACTCATGTCTGAACTTCCTAAAGCGTTTGAACCCCAGGCCATCGAAGAAAAGTGTTACCGATTCTGGGAAGCGGGCAAATTTTTTCACGCCGACGCAAAAAGCAAAAAGCCCTCCTACTGTATCGTGATCCCTCCGCCAAACGTCACCGGCGTCCTCCACATGGGCCACGCCCTCGTAGACACGCTGCAGGACGTCCTTATCCGCTGGAAACGGATGAGCGGTTTTGAAACCCTCTGGGTCCCCGGCACCGACCACGCAGGCATCGCAACGCAGACCGTCGTCGAGCGGGACCTCATGGCCAAAACGGGCAAGCGGCGCAAAGATTTTTCCAGGGAGGAATTTCTCTCCCACGTCTGGAAATGGAAGGAAGAGAGCGAACACAATATCCTCAATCAGCTCAGACGCCTAGGCTGCTCCTGCGATTGGTCCCGCCTCTGCTTCACGATGGACGAACCGCGCAATTTGGCGGTGCGCACCATGTTCAAAAAGATGTTCGACGACGGGCTCATCTACCGCGGCGATTACCTCGTCAATTGGGATCCGGTCACCCAGACCGCGCTCGCCGATGATGAGGTCGAATATGAAGAAAAACCTTCCTTCCTATGGTATTTCAAATATCCGATCGAAAATTCTCCCGAATTCATCACCGTGGCCACCACGCGCCCTGAAACAATGCTTGGTGATACGGCGATTGCCGTCTCTGCAAGTGACGATCGATACAGCCATCTGATCGGCAAAAACGTGATGCTCCCATTGCAAAACCGCCCCATCCCGATCGTCGCCGACCACCATGTCGACGCAGCTTTCGGCACCGGCGCGGTAAAAGTCACCCCCGCCCACGATCCAAACGATTATGAGATCGGCCTGCGCCACAACCTTCCGATGATCAATATTCTCACCCCTGATGGGCGCATCAATGAAGCCGGCGGAGAATTTACAGGCCTCACAGTCGAACAGGCCCGCCTGGCCGTCGTCGCAAAAATGAAAGAGCTCCACCTTCTGGCCCGGCAAGAGCCCCACACCCACCGCGTCGGCGTCTCCTACCGCTCCAAGGCCGTGATCGAGCCCTATCTGTCCAAGCAGTGGTTCGTGAAGATGACCTCGTTCAAAGCGAAACTCCGCTCTGCCGTCGAAGAAAAACGGGTCACGCTCCTGCCGCCCCATTGGGACCATACCTATTTTCATTGGATCGACAACCTACGCGACTGGTGCATTTCCCGACAGCTTTGGTGGGGCCACCGCATTCCGATCTGGTACCGCAAAGACAACCCCGAAGAGATGATCTGCGGCGAAGAGCCAAAAAATCCCGATGAGTGGGTCCAAGACGAAGATGTGCTCGACACCTGGTTCTCCTCAGCCCTCTGGCCATTTAGCACCCTAGGCTGGCCGCACAAAACCCCCGATCTCGAAAAATTTTATCCCACCAGCACGCTCATCACCGGCCACGACATCCTCTTTTTCTGGGTCGCTCGGATGATCCTTATGGGAGAATATGCCCTCGATGAGCCGCCGTTCAAAGAAACGTTCCTCCACGGCCTCATCTATGGAAAATCTTACTGGCGCTACAGCAAAGACGGCGCGATTGCCTACATCTCCGGCAAGGAGCGCCTCTCCTACGATCTAGGCACGCCGATCCCCGCCGAAGTCCATTCGAAATGGGAAAAGATGTCCAAATCGAAAGGCAATATCCTCGACCCGATCGAGATCATCGACACCTACGGCACCGACGCGCTCCGGATGGCCCTCTGCGCTAGCGCCACCAACGCCCGCCAGATCGACCTCGACCGCAGACGTTTTGAAGAGTTCAAAAACTTCGCCAACAAAATTTGGAACGGCGCTAGATTTGTATTCATGAACCTTGAAGGGCTCGCCTCCCTCGATATCGACTCCTCTCTTCTCACCCTCGAAGACCGCTGGATCCTTTCATTGCTAAACCGCACCATCCAAGATGTCGATAACGACCTTGCCACCTACGCGTTCGATAAGGCCGCCACGCGCGCCTATGAATTTTTCTGGAAAGATTTCTGTGCCTACTACCTCGAGCTCACCAAACCGGTCCTCTTCGGCAAAGCGGGAACGCCTGCCGACAAAGAGAACAAACAAAAGATCTTGGCTATCGTTCTCTGCAACGCTGTGCGCCTCATGCATCCGATGGCACCGTTCATCACCGAAGAGCTGTTCCAAGAGTTAAAAACACGCTTCGCGCACCTCCCCGCCGCCCACAACCCTTACAGCAAAGAAACGCTCCACGCACTCCAAGCCCCCGCCTGCATGGTCTCCACTTTCCCCCGCGTCATCCACGCTGCTGACATCGATCCCAAGATCGAAGAGACCTTTGCGTTCATGGATTCCCTCGTGCACGTCGTGCGCAATATCCGCGCCGAAATGCAAGTGGCGCCCGGCGTTCCCACCGACCTCTACATCACCGGCGACGATCTCTCCCTCGCAGAAGAAAACCAAGCGATACTCCGAGCTCTTGTCCGGATCAACAACCTCACGTTTTCCAAAGAGGAGCCCTCTATCCCCTTCGGCTCTTCAGGCCTCGTTGGCTCCCTAAAACTCACCATTCCGCTCCCTCAAGAGATGCGTGAACGGGAAAAAGTTCGCCTCGTCAAAGAAAAAGATAAGCTCATCAATGAGCAAAACAGCCTCCGCACCCAGCTCTCCAATGAGGCGTTCCTCCAAAAAGCCCCTCCCCAGCTCGTCGAAAAAATGAAGACTTCCCTTGCCCAATCGGAAAAGGCCCTCAGCGAAGCGCTTGCCAAGCTCGAAGTTTTATAAAATCATTTTTGCAAATTTTCAAATTCTGTGTTATGACTTCAGAGCATGAAATACTGGGCTCGGGTAGGTGCTTAAATTTTTAGCGGCTAGATTTTTCGTCCCAGTAGCATCGGGGAGGACGAAACAAACTTAAGAACAAGTTTGCTAGGCCGATTAATGCGCTGGGATGAAAAAGATGCCGATAAAAAATTTTAAAGACCTATCTGAGGACAGTATGCCATTACCGTCGCCGCGCGAAGTCAAACAGCAGCTCCCTCTGAACCTATCTTTCGTGAGAGAGGCCAAGCAAACAGCTAAGGATCTCTTCCTCAAAAAAGATCCGCGGCTCCTCGTCATCACAGGCCCTTGCTCGATCCACAATCTCTCCTCCGCCAGAGAATATGCCCGCCGGCTCAAAGCGCTCTCCGAAGAAGTGTCCGATCGCGCTTTCCTCGTAATGCGCGTCTATGCCGAAAAACCGCGCACCGTCAAAGGCTGGAAAGGGCTCCTTTACGACCCCCACCTCGATGGCTCCGATGATATCAAAACAGGCATCTATTGGACGCGCGAGCTCTTTTTAGAACTGGCCGAAATGCAAGTGCCGACCGCCACAGAATTTCTCGATCCCCTATTTGCTCCCTACATCGACGACCTCGTCACCTGGGGATTTATCGGCGCGCGCACCGTCTCTTCGCAAACCCATCGCCAACTCGCCTCTTCGCTCACGATGCCGATCGGTTTTAAAAACGACCTCGACGGCAACGTCGACCACGCGATCCACGGCATCATCGCAGCTCGCCACAGGCACACTTATCTCGGGATCAACACTGACGGAAAAACCAGCTCCATCCAAAGCTCGGGCAATCCTTTCGCCCACGCCGTCTTGCGTGGCTCGGTGGAAGCCCCCAATTACGATGCCGAGACCGTCAACCTCACCATCGGCAAACTGCAAGATTTGGAGCTTCCTCCACGGCTGCTCGTCGATTGCTCGCACGGCAACTGCAACCGCCAAGCCGAAAAACAGATCGAAGTGTTCCATTCGGTCCTCGAGCAGATCGAGCGCGGCAACAAACATATCTTGGGCCTGATGCTCGAGAGCCACCTCGAAGCGGGCAACCAAATTCTCTCCGAAACAATTTCCCCTTCCATTTCTCTCACTGATCCTTGCATCGCCTGGTCGACGACCGAGGAACTGATCGCTTCCATTTAATTTTCGTTTCCTGATTTAACGCACCTTTGCTATTCTCTTCCCTAAAATAGGAGAATTGTATGACAACACGACCGATTCTAGACACCGATTCAACAACCACCGCAACATCAACGACTAGCGCCACAGCCACGGAAAATACACCACGGCCTGCATCCCCGCCGAGTTCACCGGCAACGAGTCTGAGCTCCAGCTCCTCCCTCTCCTCAAGAGTCTCTGCCTCTCCCGCAGCTACACCTCTTTATTCCAGTGCACATCCTTTGTTTGGACAATCTTCAACGCTCGCCTCCTCTTCAGCCGTCACACCTGAAGCAGCATTGCATAAAGCGTGGGAAATTATTACCCAAGCGCAAGTCACAGACGATCTGAATGCCTCATACAAACACGCACTCATGATCGCGGACGAGACTCTTCATCAGCACCCCAAGAGTGCTGATCTTTGGGCGCTCAAGGCCACCTGCCATTTCAACCTCGCCCAATACGAGCTAGCTTCAGAAGCAGCCTGCAAGGCCCTGGAGCGCGACGCAGATAATGGCGTTGCCATGAGCGTCCTCATGGATTGCGATGAAGCGAGAAGCGCTCCTCTGCCAATCCAAAGGCTTTCGCCACCCCGTTCCTCTCTCAACGATCAGGCGTTCCGCGCTGCCCTCGATCGGATCTTGAGCCTAGAAAAGCCCGATCAAGCTCAAAACGAAATCGAGCGGCTCCTCCTGGAAGCCAATGCGGTTTTGGAGCGAGACTCTAGCGATACTACGGCCTTTTGCTTGAAAATTATCTGCTCGATCTTCCAAGGAAAAATGCTCGACATGGATGTGATGGAATTCTTACAAAGCCCCATGCGCGCCGACCAAATCGCCGAGCTGTTTGAAAAAACCCGCCCGATTGTGGAAGAGCTTTTGAGAAAAAAAGCTGACAGCATCCCGGCCCTTGTCCTAAAAATGGGCTGCGTCTGTTTCGATGCGCAACGCGAAAATATGAAAGCGATTTTTCAGCATGTGATGGGACAGCAGAGGGAACTTGGAAAAGAAAAACCCGAAAATATCCTCGTTCTCTTTACCGGAGTCGTCGATCTGGGCCAAAGACACTTCTTCGCGGAGCCTTTGGCTGCAGCTCAAGATCTTCTCAAACATGATCCGAAAAACCGCGTGGGCCTCATCGTACACATTGAAGCCCTCAGGATGCTGGGACGCTTGGACGAAGCCAGGAGAATGGCGGATGCTGTTCTTCAAGATTTTCCCGAGGATGACTTTTTTTGGACCCTCCAAGCGCTATGCTGCCTCTCGACGAATGATCCCCGCGGACTAAAAAGCGCCCATGAAGCCTTAAGGCTCAACCCAAAAACTAACTTGTTCGCCCACTTCATTAAATTGATCTTCCTGTGCAAAGAAAAAGAGATAGACGCCATCATCGCAGCCGTGCTTGAGGCAAGAGAACAATTCCCAAGCAATCACCTCTTTGTAGAATTTGAGAAGTACTACTTGTCTGAAGAGCGCATGAACGACAAAAAATAGTTCCTATCCGATGAGCGCTTCAGCGCGGAGCGCTTCCCTTGATTCATCAGCACACTAAAAGAGATACACATGACCACACGACCGATCCAAAAGACTACACCACATTCCACCGCGACAAACTCTACCCCCGCTCAGCCCCCAAGGCCTGCTTCGCCGCCGACCCTCGCAACTGCGACCACAGGCCCATCGCTAAACGGGAGGGCCGCCGTGCAAAACGTCCCTCCTCAGGCCGACCCGATCATCCATTTTTTAGCGCGGCCCTTTACAGCAAACGCAGCCGTAGAAAAAGTGATGGAGCTCATCAGCAAAGCTCAAGAAACGCCCAACAACACTAGCATTTATACAAAAATCCATGCGGTCATCTGCATCGCCTTGGAAAAACACCCTCAGGAAAGCGCGCTGATGGCCCAAAAAGCCTCTTGTCTTTTGATCTTGGGCGAAGCAGACCAAGCGTGCGAGTGGGCCGCCAAAGCCCTCTCAATCGATCCGGAAAATGCCACAGCGCTGACCGTCCTCATCGACTGCGAAGAGCCCGACCGGTCTGAATCCCCCTCTCCCGCAGCCCACAGCGCAGATCGGAATGTCCTGGAATTCGTCCTCCGTTTTGAGAACCCTGAGGAATACCGCCCAGAGTTTGAGCGCACACTGAGCGATGCCGAACAGATCTTGGAAAAGGAGCCCCATCACCCCCAAGAATACTACAAACGGATGCTCTCCCTCTGTCTCCTGGGAAAATTCAACGAGATGTTCGCCTTTTTAGACAACCTGGCCAAAGCGGAAGATGCGTTCGCAATCTTTAGCGAAACGCTACCTCTCGTCACAGATTTTCTGAAAACCCATCCCGGCCACAGAGCAGCGCTGACCTTAAAAGCGATGTGCCTCAACTATACCGCAAAACTGCAGTACATGCTCGCGGGCATCGACGGCTTGAAAGAGAGATCTGAAGATGCGCCCCCAAGTCCAGCTGTTATTCTCGATCTCTTTAACGGTCTAGCATCCAGTGTTCATCTCGCCGCGTACCGGGAAACCTTGATTGCCGCTGAAGCGCTCTTGGTCAGAGATCCAAAAAATCGGATCGGCCTATTCCTGCAGCTAGAATGTCTCCGCATGTTAGGAAAAACCGAGGCGGCGGCGCGCTGTGCAGACGATCTTGTGGCGCTCTATCCCAAAGATGATTTTGCCTGGTGCCTGCTTGCCCTCTGCGACATGTCTAAAGATATCGGGATAGGATTAAAAGCCTCCAGCCACGCCCAAATGCTCAATCCAAAAACCAATGTATTCGCTTGGTTTATTCAGTTGTCCTGTTTGTGGAGATTGGGCAATGAAAATGAACTCGTTGCAGCCGCGTTGAAGGCGCAGGAGGCTTTCCCAAACAACCTTACGATTCAGGAGTTTCTTGAGTATTATCTGGATTAGGAACCTGATCGGACTCCAAGTGGATGAGGGGCACCCAAAGCTGGTGCTTCCATTCCCGGTACACATCGCCCTGGTCGGTGAAGATCTCCGCCTTGTAGGTGATGATCCCCTGCTTCTTCTCATAGTCGCAATCGAGTAAAGAATAAACTTGATAGCCCCTCTGGTAATAGACCGGATAATAGAGCGTCTCTTCCGTGTAGTCCCAATAGATGAGATGGAGGGCTAAACAGGGGTTCTGGGCGAGAATATCAGAGGGAATGCTCCAGTCGATGATCAGTTTTTGCCCCGTAGGCGGATGCTCTTTGCGCGGGTCGGGCGTGCCGATGTAAGTACTTGAGAGATACCGCTCATCGATACTCTGCTCGCTGACCGACAACTCATATTTTTGACAGCCCCCTAGAATCAGGAGCAGGGGTAAAAGTATTTTCCTCATAGAGCGGAATTGTAAAATGAATTATAATTGGCAGCAACATGAATCACTCGGTATCCGCGATAATATTCAATGAAGACAGAACAGAGGTCCTCCTCGTGAAGCGAAGGGACATCCCCGTTTGGGTGCTCCCCGGCGGCGGGATCGACCCCGGAGAATCGCCCGAAGAGGCCGCGCTCCGCGAGGCCAGCGAGGAGACCGGATTCACTCTTGAGATCGCCCGTCAGGTCGCCGAGTATTTCCCCGTCAACAAACTCACCAAGCTCACCTACTTCTACGAGTGCAAGATCGTCTCCGGCGAGCCGCAAACCAGCCTAGAGACGCAAGCCATCTGCTTTTTTCCCCTCAACGAACTCCCCAGGCTCCTGCCACCCCCCTATCCCGGCTGGATCCGCGATGCGGCCGCGGGTCACCCCAAAGTGCTCCGCAAAAAGATCGCCGGCGTCTCCTACCTCATCTGCCTCAAGCTCCTGATCAAGCACCCCCTGCTGGTCGGACGCTTTTTTCTTACCAAGTTCGGCATCCACATCAACGGCCCCTTCTTCTGGAAGCGGCGCGTAAGACAAACTTCGCCTCGATGAACAAAATAACCTCTGTGACAGATGCCATCTGTGTATAGTGAGGAGGAGGCTGCTTCTGGATGATTTCGCCTGCAAATGAAGAGACTTCACGCCCTGCGACGACGTTCTTGGCTTTCTCGCGCCATTTCTCAACAGATTCTACGAACACGGGGGCAAAACGCCTCACTGATATACCCGCCTGGTATAGTAGCATGCATTTTTCAAGGTTAACCACAACCATCTAAATATTAGATAGTTACGCACACTTTCTCTCACGCCAACCAACAACCTTGATAAAATTTTAATTTTTATATACAAAAATGCATTACTATTATATACTATATATTATAGTTAATGTTAAATCAGCAATCAGGAGCGACTTTATTACTAATCCAGTTTCAAATTCTTTTACCGAAGGTCAGCCTCAAGGAAATCTCGCCTTAACTGATCCTAGCATTCCTTGTAATGATCTTTTTAATCCTTTTGAGCAGCTTCCTTCTGAAATGACGCTCAAAATCTTCGGTGAAATTCCTGACGCTTTAAGAAATCTGTCTCAAGTCTCTAGATGTTTTAATCAGATCAGTAAAGATGAGGTTCTCTCTAACGAGTTTTTTAACGGCTTTTCTAAGCACATGCAAAACGCTATCCGCGAAAAAATTAACAAGCGGTCACCATACCCACAACTGCCAGTGACGGGAGCACAACTGCAAATCCTAGCTTATTCAAAACTTTCGCAGGAGTTGGAAGGCCTTGGATTAGACCCTGCTGCCATTGAATTTACCAAAGATGATCTCGCTTCTTATGGAGAAGCAGATCGCTTAATCAAGGCCAAAAATTTCTGCCTCTTTTGTAGTAGAATTCCTGTTATAAGGGTCAATGAAAGCAGCTTAAAAACCAAGGAGGGCATTCTCGAGCAAAACAATTTATGCCGTCAACAATTTAAAACACTCGATCTGACTGCAATCAATTCCTTAAACTTCCGGGACTTAGGCCTAACAAGATTGCCGACCGAAATCGGACAACTGGCCGCTTTGCAAGAGCTCGACCTCGAAAACAATCGCCTGACGGCTCTTCCTGAGTCTTTCGGAAATCTGGCCGCTTTGGTAGTGCTCGGCCTAGCAAACAATCTCCTGACGGCTCTTCCTGAGTCTTTCGGGAATCTGACCGCTTTGCAGGCGCTCCGCCTCGCTAACAATCTCCTGACGGCTCTTCCTGAGTCTTTCGGGAATCTGACCGCTTTGCAAGTGCTCGGCCTAGCAAACAATCTCCTGACGGCTCTTCCTGAGTCTTTCGGGAATCTGACCGCTTTGCAAGTGCTCTTCCTCGCTAACAATCTCCTGACGGCTCTTCCTGAGTCTTTCGGGAATCTGACCGCTTTGCAAGTGCTCG